>SKVA01000077.1 GCA_007129695.1 Spirochaetaceae bacterium
GCGCTTCCGCCCACACGATCGCGGGCAGCACGGCCGACTCGCTTGCGAGCTCGGACGGGACCGGTGCTCCAAGCCCGATCGCGCGCTCGATTTCGATCAGCGCGGAGGTGTCGATCACGATCGCCACGGATTCTCCATGACCGCATCGGCCGAGTTCACGCGCGCGAGGTCGTCGGCAAAACCGTCGTCGGCGCCAACTTCGCGCATCGCGTTCCACATATCAGCAACCGTCCCGACCGAGCCGCCGGGAACGGGGCCGAGCTCTGCGACCGGCGTACGGTTCTTCATCAGGACAAACCGCGCGCCGGTGTGCCGGACGCGTGCAAGATAGTCGCCCAGGTTGCGCGCTGCGTCGGTAGTCGATATTGCCGTCTTCATTCTACGTAAAACTGTATATTACAGACTTGCGTATGTCAACCCGACGGTACGCCCGGCGCGGCACGGTACGCTCGGTTGTGCCGGCGGTTCTCGTTCAGGAGATGTTCGACTTCCGGCTTCGACAGTATACCGTGTTCGACGAAGTAGCGGCCGATCGGGTAGTTGAGCAGGTACTGCTTGCCGAGCATCACCGACAGTTGCCGCCGGTCAAGGAGCCCCATCTTCAGCGCGGTCGTTCCGAACAGCTCGCCGCGGGGTGACTCGCGAAGCACCGCTCCGATGGAGCTGAAGTCCAGGAACCGGTACGACCGGCCGATCTCCCCTACCTTCGGCCGCACGCGGTACTGCCACGTGACCGCCTCTATCATCGTCTTCCAGTCGATCACGCGGTTGTAGTAGAGAAACTGCGCGAACCGCAGTTCGGACTCGGGCACTCGGCCCGCGTAGTAGCGGCGCTCTTCGGCGTCGGCCGCGAATCCCGAGCCCGTCGGGCCGCCAGCACGGCTATCGGTCGCCGGGGTCCAGAAGCGTCCGTCCGGAGGTGACTGGCCCCCGGGACGCGCGCGCGCGGCAAGACTCGCCTTCAGCGCAGGGTTGTCGACGACCGCGCCGAGCACGCGGTACGCGCTGTGAAGCCTCCGGAACGCGCTGTTGAGCTCGTCGGGCTCCCGTCCGAGCACCGACGCGCGATCCGGGTGCAACTCGAGCGCGCGCGCGCGGAACCGGGTCGACAGCTCACGCTGGTCCATCCCCGCAAGGATCGACAGGTCGACCGCGTCGATCGACCCATTCCCGTAGATGATCCTGAGCGCTCGTCGCGCGATGTCGGCGGTGATCGGCTGCGTCATCTCTTTTGTGTATCGGCGGGAAACAACCGGCTCACAGCATCCTCACTGTCCCGGACGGGACTCGCGCTCCTGCGCCATCAGGATCGCCTCCGGACGGTACTCGAAGTGGAGATTGTCGAATGAGAGCCACTTTCCACCCCAGATGAACCCTTCCTGTTCGAACGCGTCGACGACGAGATCGGGCACGTGCCAGCGTGCGGAGATCGGGATATCCCACCACTCGTCGATCCCACCCTGCGCGGCCCAGAGCCAGTACGCCCATCGGCCCTGGTAGCTCGTCGGCACCAGGTCGACGGCGACCCCGTAGCTGTGATAGCTGCGCCGAAGCGTTCCCGCGATATTCCGCCAGTTGTACCCCGACACGACCGCGAGCCCTTGGACGAAGCCGCGCACCGCGTCGTCGTCGATCATCGCGACGCGAATGCGTCGTTCGACACGCTCGAGCGGCTCGACGAGCATCGGGTGTACGCGCGTACGAAAGCCCAGGAAACGCGTCGGGACGACGGTGAACTCGGCCGTACGCTCGGACGTGATCCCGTAGAGCGTGTCCAGAAAACCGTTGAACCGCATCCGGCTGTCGCCCTGCTCACCCGACGCCGACGAGCTTCGCGCGCGCAGCTGCCCGGCGAGGGCATCGTCGATCACGCGCGGCTCGAACGGCCCCAGATCGTAGCGGTAGAACCGGATCGATATGAAGGTCTCTGCGTCGGCCCGTAGCTGTTCGGGCAACAGCCGCCCCTGCGCCCAGTAGTACCACTGGCCGTCCATCTCGATCGCCCACTCGCCTTCGCGGACCTCCGCTCGAGTGAAACGCCCAGGATACGACCGCAGGAGCGCGTCTACCTCGACCGCGCCGGGTAGCGGCATAGGCTCTACCGTCGCGGCCTCATCGAGCGACCGCGGCGGTACGGCGGCGGGGTCTACCGCGGCGGCGGGGTCGAGGGTAGGATGCGCGAGTCCGTGGACACGCGGCGAGTCTAACTGGATCATCACGCCCGACAGGATCGCGATCAACCCTATCCCGAGGGTCAGTGGGCGAGCACGCTGCATCGGAGATAGTGTACGGCATTTCCGGGCGCGTGACAGCCTCTACGACTCCCGCGCGAATCCGACACCGGGTCAGCCGGGAATCGTCTCGCGGTTGATCTGGATGAACCGCTCGGTCAGCATCTCGGTGACCTCGACGAGCGCGGCATTCTCCGCGTGCGCTTCGAGCACGGTCTGGAAGATCGCGATCGCAAAAAGCGGTGATGTGCGCTCGATCGAACCCGACGAAAACCGCGCCGGCTCACCGAGCTTCAGGTCCGCTTCGAGCGCGCACCCCTGGCTCACGGAGAGCTGCGGCACGTCCTTGCGGATCCCGATCGACGCGTACGCCACTCCGCGCTCGCGATCGATGATCGGCCCGACGCTGACGACCGAACCCGAATACGTCATCGCGAGCGCACCGCCCGGATTCTGCGCGTCGAACCACTCGGCGGCGACCATGTCATGCTCTGCGGTGTGCCGGAGAAACGCGTCGTACTTCTCGACCCAGCCACGTTCGAGCAGCGCCTGCGCCTCCGGATTGTCCGCCAGCCCCGCCGGAGCGATCAGCGCGCGAAGATGACCGCGAACCGGTTCCGGCACCTGGTGTGTGTACTCCCCCATGGACCGCAGTATACCCCGGTGCGCCGACGAAATCAGCCCGCGGAACCGCCTCCTGCGTCGATTTCTGGAAAGTACCGTGCGACCACTTCGGCGAGCGCGCCGTCTTCGGCCCGGGCATCGAGCACGACCGTGGCGGCCGCCTTTGCCTCGTCGCGAGCGCTCGCGACGGCCAGGCCGAGTCCGGCGGCGCGGATCATCTCCACATCGTTGCCGCTGTCGCCGATCGCGATCGTCTGTTCGATACCGATGCCGAGCACGCCCGCGAGCTCGCGAAGCGCAGCGCCCTTGTGTACGCCGGTGCGAACGATCTCAAGATAGGTCGACTTGGAGAACACCGTCGCAAACCCGAACTCGGTACCCAGCCTGTCGAGCACGGGCTTATGGGACACAAGCCGATCGTGGTCGTCGATCACGATCAACTTCGGTGATCCCGACCGCAGCGCGACAACCAGATCGTCGACGACGCGGAAATCCATGCCGGTCGACCGCGCGTACGCGGCGGTTCGGTCGGACTCCTGTTCTACGACGAAGCGATCGGCATCGTAGCCCTGCACGTAGAGCGCGTGCTCACGCGCGTACGCCATAACCGATGCGATCGCGCGGGATTCGACGTTGTGCTCGACCACGACGCGACGCGAGTCGGCGGTCACGATGCGCGCGCCGTTGTACGCGATCAGATACTCGTCGTCATCGGGGCGTATGATCGTCCGGGCCACCGAGCGGATGCTCACGTCGGCACGGCCCGAACAGAAGACTATCGCAACACCGGCGCGGTGGAGCGCGACCAGGGCTGCCCGGTTCGCCTCCGGAAGCGCCCCGTCGGGAGCCAGGAGCGTATCGTCGATGTCGGTCGCCAGGAGTCGGTACATGAGCGCAGTCTACCACGCGTTGAGATCGCTTACATCTGCGTCAGCTTGACCTGCGTGACCGCGTCTATCGCATTGAGGTCGTCGTAAAGCGTCGTCAGATCGGCGTTGCGTCGTATCCGGATCAGAAAC
>SKVA01000173.1 GCA_007129695.1 Spirochaetaceae bacterium
AGGCGCGCAGTGTGCGTACGCAGTCTGCGTGTATCGTATCCCGACCCGCAGGATCGATGCAGCCGAGATTCTCACCAGGGACCCGGTTCGAGTCTGGGTGAACGGAGCCGAGGTGTTCCGGACGCCGCGGACGCGATTTCACTCCGACCCGCGCTGCGGAGGCTGGTTCGGTCTGGAACTGAAAAAAGGAGCGAATCTCGTAGTGGTACGCAGTGTAAGGACCCTGCCAAGACCCGCGGGAGTTGAAGCGGATCCGCAGGATCCGGTAGAGTGGGGCATTCGGTTGAGAGTTGGGTTCTCTGTGCGTCACTTTCCCAGACACCATGAGGTATCGGGCTCGGCTCTACGCAAACCTTACAAACCGTAGTGCGAACGGCGTGTCCGTTCGATCAAGCGAGGGAGACGAGAGCATACAATGAGCACCAAAGACCAGAACCTTCCCGCCTTCCCGTTCGGCGCGGTCTACTACCGGGTGTCGAACCCGCCGAAGAAGGATTGGGAGCGCGACTACAAGACCGCGAGCGAAGACGCGAACAACATATTCCGCCACTGGTTTTTGTGGTCGGCGATCGAGCGGTCTCCCGGCACGTATACGTGGGACGACTACGACCGGCAGCTCGACCTTGCCGCGGAGAACGGCATCAAGACGATCATCGCGGAGATGATGACGATCGCGCCCGAGTGGACGACGCGGCTCTATCCGCACGCGCGCATCGAGCACGCCGACGGGACGTTCGCAGAGCAGGGGATGCACCCGAGTTGCGCGACCGGCGGCGTCACCGTCTGTCTGGACAATCCCGACATCCGCGAGCGGGCAGAGGAGTTCCTGGTCAGGCTGGTCGACCGGTACAAGGACCACCCCGGGCTCGGCGGGTACGACATCTGGAACGAGTGCAATATCCACGAAGGCACCTGCTACTGCGGCGGTACCCTCGAGCGGTTTCGCGAATGGCTCAAGGCGAAGTACGGGTCGCTCGAGGCGCTGCATGAAGCGTGGTGGCGACCCGGTTTGAGCGAATGGGCCGACGTCGTGCCGCCGCGCCGGCTGCAGCCGTACAACGACTCGATGGACTGGCTGCAGTTCCGGATCGACAACGCGCACGCCGAGATGGCGTGGCGGCGCGATCTCATCGCCGCCCGAGACCCGCATCACCGGATCACCGCGCACGGCATCGCGATGACGCTCCGGAGGCTCGCTCCAGCGGTCTGCGACGACTGGCGTGCGGCGTCGATCGTCGACAGCTTCGGTCTCACGTGGGGATCCTCCCGGCACGGCGACGAGCCGTGGAGGCAGGCACAGGCGATGGATCTGATCCGTAGCGCGAGCCGCGGCAAGCCGTGGTGGCACGCGGAGGCGTACGGCGGGCCACTCTGGCTTCAGGGCAACGTGCTCGGCAAGCCGCGCGACGAAGGGCGGATCTGCTACCCGGAGGACATCCGCTACTGGAACCTCACGAGCTCCATGCACGGTGCGTCGGGAACTCTCTACCTCCGCTGGCGACCGCTTCTGGACGGCGTGCTCTTCGGCGCGTTCGGGCCGTACGGCATGGACGGGAGCCGTACCGACCGCTCCGCGATGTCGACGAGCGTCGCGCGATGGGCGCAGGCTCCCGAGCAGGCCGACCTGTGGAAGAGCCGGCCGATCAAGGGAGAGGTCGGAATCCTCTTCGTTCCCGAGTCGCAGCTCTTCCTCTACGCGCAGCAGAAGGACACTCGGCTCTTCTCCGACAGCTACGAGGGCGCGTACCGCGGCTTCCACGATAACAACGTTCAGGCCGACTTCGTCCACATCGACGACATCGACGGCTGGGACTTCCTCTACCTCCCGTTCCCGGTGATGCTCACTTCAGAGACCGCGTCAAAGATTGCGTCGTGGGTCGAGCGCGGCGGCACGCTCGTCAGCGAAGGGTGCCCCGCGTACTGGGGCGACCGGGCGCACGTCGGTGAGGTGCAGCCGAACATGGGTCTCGACACGGTGTTCGGCGCGAAGGAGTCGTACGTCGAGTTCACCCCCGATCTCCTGGATGCCCTGGAGGTCAACGTACTCGGCGCGTTCACGTGGGGTGGGTCGTATCTGCAGTGCTACGAGCCGACCACCGGCACCGCGGTCGGGTGGTATACCGACGGACGCGTCGCTGCCGTGCTGAACCGGCACGGCAAGGGGCGCACCCTGCTCATCGGGACGATGCCCGGCCGGGGCTACTCGGTGCACAACGGCGACCGCTGTGCTCGATTCTTCGGTGAGCTCTTCGCGCTCTCCGGAAAGACGCAGCTGGTCGAGCGATCCGACTCGCGGATCCGCGCGAGGATTCACGACGGCGACGGCGGAACCTACCTCTGGATCGCGAATCCGAAGCGTCAGGACATCCCCGTTCGCGTTACGGTCAACGGTGAATGGAAGTTCACCCGGGCCGAGGCGCTCCACGGAGCCGACGCGACCGTGGAAGGCAGGACGCTCGCGCTCACCGCGCCGGCGCGCGATGTGACGGTGCTTCGGCTGGTGTGATTCGCCGGGCGGCTTGACACCTCGGCGGCGGCGACCGAGACTGTGACCATGAAGGCGTCGACGGCTACGCGCTGGACCGGTTACCTCGTCCTGTCGGTCACGACGATCGTGCTGTTCGGGCTCAGCTTTGCAGAGACCGTAATGACCGCGCCTGTGCTCTCGGTCGCGAAGGCGGTTGTGCTGGCAGGGCTCGTGATCGGACTCTACCGTGAGATGCGATCCGGCTCGTCGTCGGCCGCGCCTCCGATCGACCCGCCGGAGGCCGACGACGCGACGCTCCGCCGCCGTGCGACGACGCTGATCGCCGCCGCGGTGACCGACTTCGCGATGGTGTTCGGCGGCGCCGCGCTCACGTTTCTCGTCAGCGTCGAGTTCGCGCTCGGTGCGGTGGTCGCGTCCGGGCTGGTCGGCCTGGTCGGCGCCGCGCTCTTCAGGCGACACGCCGTACCGATCTTCTGCGGATCGTTCGTCGGGATGTCGTCTCCGAACGTGTTCGCGCTCTTTGGATGGGTCCTGGTCGCCGGTGCGATCGCCGGCCTGATCTACGTGCTGTCGCGCGACGTGCTGAACGGGTTCGGCGGAAAGCTCGGGACGATCGCGTTCGCCGGGGCGGTCTCGGCGTCGCTCGTCATCGGGTGCGGACTCGGGAGCGTCGCCGTCCCGACCGGGAGTGACGCGGTGTGGATCGTGTTCTACGCGGTGACGGGGGCCGTCGTCACGTACGCGTTGAGCGTGCACCTGGGGAACGGGCCGGTCGTCTCGTCCGCGCTCGTCGGTGTCGTCGCCGGGCTTCTCCTGCCTGTGGTCCACGGCGCCGACCTTGGATCGGTCCTTGCCGTGGTCGCGTTCTGTGCGTCCTTCGCGGGTATGAGCTCGCCGTCCCGTTTGCCGAATCTGGCGCTTGTCGGTGTCGCGGGCCTTTTCAGCGGACTTGTCTTCCTCTACGCGTGTCCGCACCTCGACGGGGCCGGTGGGAAGCTCGGAACGATCGCGTTCGGATCGACGATCGCGGTGTGGGGACTCATCGGGCTTCGACGACCCGTCGCGGAGTAGGCGACAGGCGGCGGTGCGTCGCCCCCGCGTGCTGACCAAGTATATGTCTGTTATTGATAATAGTATTGACGTATATATGTAAGACGTAGTATCCTCGGTATCGATGCGTACGCATCGTTGCGTACGGTATCGAGGAGGACCCATGGCACCGAAGAAGGAAGGGCGATCGTCGAACTCTCTGGTCGACCGGGCCGAGCTCGAGCGACGGATCGACGCGATCGACGCCGCGCAGTCGATCTCGCTCGCGTTGATCGATCTTGACGCGTTCAAGGAGATCAACGATTCGTGCGGACACGCCGCGGGTGACGACCTG
>SKVA01000406.1 GCA_007129695.1 Spirochaetaceae bacterium
CCGACCTCGACGCCGACTTTGATGCGGCGCGGCAAGAGATCCTTGCGTCGGCTGCCGACTGGAGGGATGGTTCGGCACCGGGCGTGGCGCGTTACCGGTCGCTCCTTGCGGCGCGCCTGTTTCGCGACCTCTGTCCGGACGGTACACTCGACTTTTCGGTCTCCGCGGTCGGTCTTGGCCCCCTTGCGCTCGTGTTCCTGCCGTTCGAGATACTCACTTCGTTTGGAGTCGCTCTCGCCGAGCATCATCCGGAGGCCCGGATCGTCAGCTGCGCGGACGGGTACGACGGCTACTTGCCGGACCGGACGGAGATCGCCGCCGGCGGGTACGAGGGGGAAGCCGGCAGCCGCCATCTGGCCGTGGATGCCCGTGATGCAGTGCTCGAAGCCGCATCGGGGATCGCCGCATCGCTCGTTCCGTGAACCACCCCGGGCTTGTCGCCGGTCACTCCCCGACGATGTCGCGAATCACGCGGAGCCAGTTGCGCCCCATCACCTTCTCGATCTCGTCCGGTGAGTACCCGCGGGAGGCCATGCGTTGCGCGACCATCGGGAGCCCGGTGCAGTCGGGCATGACCAGACCGTAGGGCGCGGTGAAGCCGTCGAAGTCGGTGCCGATGCCGATGGAATCGACTCCGGCGACGTCGATCATCCGGGCCAGGTGGTCGAAGACACGGTCCAGCGTGACATTTGCCGGTGTCGGGTCGACAAACACTCCGGGGAAGGTCAGCCCGACCAGGCCGCCGGTGGAGGCGATCGCGCGCAGCTGATCGTCGGTGAGGTTACGCGGGTGATTGCATACCGCACGCGCGTTCGAATGCGACGCGACCACCGGCCGGGTCGCTACGGAGAGGACGTCGGTGAGCGCCTGGTCCGAGAGGTGCGACACGTCGACGATCATCCCGATGCTCTCCATCTCCCGGACGACCTCCCGGCCGAACGCGGACAGGCCGTCGTCGCCGTCGCCGTAGACCCCGCGGGCGATCGGGTTGCGCCTGTTCCACGTGAGCGTCATCAGGATGACTCCGCGCTCGTGGAACTCGTGGAGCGTTTCGATCCTCGTCCCGATCGCCTCGCCGCCCTCGATCGTCACGAAGCCCGCCGTCTCGCCTTCGGCGACCGACCGTTCGATGTCAGACGCTGACCGCGCGTGAACGAGCCCTTGTCCGGCCATCACCAGTTGGTCGAACGTCGACAGCAGCGCGCGCGTGTGCGACGTCGCGTCGGCCACGTGTTCGTCGGTCGTGAACAGTGCGAGCGCAACCGCGCTGACGCCGGCCTTCTGCAGGCGCGGCAGGTCGACGTGACCGGTCTCGGAGCGCTCGAAGAAGTCGCGACGTCCGTGGTGGACCTCCAGAATCGCGTCGGTGTGTCCGTCTATGATCAACACCTGACGTCCCCGGGGAGAGTTGCCTCGCGCGCGAGCAGGTCGTCGTAGGTCTCTCGCCGAACCGACAGGCGGTGTGCGCCGCCATCTGTGATCACCATAGCGGGTCGCGGCAGCAGATTGTACGTACTCGCCATCGAGTGGTTGTACGCCCCGGTCGTGAACACGACGAGCGTGTCCCCCGACACCGGCCGCTGGAGCGCGATGTCACGGATCAGGATGTCTCCCGACTCGCAGCACTTCCCGGCGACCGTCACAACCGCGTCGGCCGGGTCGTCGGGACGGTCTGCGACTATCGCGGCGTAGCGCGCGCCGTAGAGCGCGGGTCGTGGGTTGTCCGCCATGCCGCCGTCGACGCTCACGTAGGTTCGGACCCCCGGAATCTCCTTGATCGAACCTATCGTGTAGAGCGTGATGCCGGCCTCCGCGACGATCCACCGCCCCGGCTCGATCACGATGCGTGGAACCGGGAGGTGCAGGCGCGCGCAGTGCCGCGCGACGTCCTCCATCATCGCGTCGGTGAAGTAGCGAAGCGGCTTCGGATCGTCGTCGGACGTGTAGTGCACGCCGTACCCGCCCCCCAGGTTGAGCTCACGCGTCGTCAGCCCGACCCCCTCCATCCGCTTCACCAGATCCAGAAGGACTCCGGTCGCCTGCCGGAACGCGTCGTTCGAGTGCAGCTGCGAACCGATGTGCGCGTGAAAGCCCAGGAGCTCTAACGCATCGCTATCGAGTGCCGTACGGACCGCGCGCTCCAGGACGTCGCCGCCGAGCGGGACTCCGAACTTGGAGTCGACCTGACCGGTCGAGATGTACTCGTGCGTGTGGCCGGCGACTCCCGGCGTGATCCGGAACAGGATTCGCGGGCGCACACCGGCCTGTGATGCGACGCGGGACAACAGATCGAGCTCGTACACGTTGTCGACGACGATCCGGCCGACGCCGAGCCTGATCGCGAGTTCGAGTTCGTCGCGCGCCTTGTTGTTACCGTGGAAGTAGACGCGCTCCATCGGGAAGCCCGCACGGTGCGCGGTGTAGATCTCGCCACCAGACACGACGTCGAGCCCGACGCCTTCGGACGCGACAATCCGACAGAGGTCGAGCGTCAACAGCGCCTTGCTCGCGTAGAGCGCGAACGTGTTGTCGTGCCTGTCCAGGAACGCCGTACGGATCTCGGACAACCGTTCGCGCACCATCCGCTCCGAGATCACGTAGAGCGGTGTGCCGTACTCGCGCGCGAGCGCGACCGTGTCGCATCCGTCGAAGCTGTATCCCACGCTACCTCCCTCTTCCGTCGTCGGTCGCCGGCTCGAGTATCTCGAACCGCCCGCCGGACGCGTCGATGCGGGCAGATACGCCCATCGGCAGCGTCAGCGTCGGCAATCCGTGTCCGGCGACCACGCCGCTCAGCACCGGCTTGCCCGACGGACCAAGCTGGTCGGCGAACACCTGGGCAAGCGTCAGGGTTCGGTCCGACTCCGACGCGACGCAGCGCTCCCACGTCCCGAGTACAACCCCACGACACGCGTCGAAGTACCCGGCGAGCCGCAACTGGTTCAGCATGCGGTCGACGCGGTAGGGTTCCTCTGCGACATCCTCAAGGAACACGATCGCGTCGTGCGGGTCAAGCGCGTAGTCGGTGCCGACGAGCGCCGAAACCAGCGCCAGGTTTCCGCCGGTGAGCCGCCCGGTGGCGACGCCCGGAGTCACGCAAGCGACCCCCCGGTTGCCCGGCGTGTCCGCGAAGACGACCGGCCCGCCGCCGCCGGTGGTCACGACGCGCAGCCACCGGTCGCGCGACTGCCGATCGAGTTTTTCGAAGCCCGACGCCATCGGCCCGTGGATCGTCGGGAAACCGGCGAACCGTGCGAACGCCAGGTGGAGCGCGGTGATGTCGCTGTAGCCGATGAAGAGCTTCGGATTGCGCGCGATCAGCTCGTAGTCGATCAGGTCGAGGATCCTCGGTGTCCCGTATCCGCCCTTGAAGCAGAGCACCGCGTCAATCTGCGGATCGGCAAAGAAGCGGTGAAGATCGGCGGCGCGTTGCGCATCGCCTGCAGCCAGGTAGCCGTAGCGCTCGCTCACCGCACCCGCCGCCGTTGCACCGACCACGACGCGAAACCCGAGCGACTCGATCGCCACGATCGCGTCGGACAGCGCGTTCTCCCGAGTGGTCGACCCCGACGGCGCGACGATCCCGATCCGGTCACCCGGGCGCAGTGCGCGCGGTTTTCGTGCTCCCGCTGCCATCGCTACAACACGAAGCTCAGGAAGGCGAGCACGTCGAGCCACCGCAGCGCGGAGAAGATGACGCCGCACGCGCCGTCTCTGCTCGCGCCCGGGTAGAACGACGCGCGGCGCGCCATCGCATGGCGCGTTGACACGAACTCGATCGCTACGTCGAACCGGTCGGGAAGGTCGACGATCAGTCCGACGGGGTCGTCGGCGAGTGCATCGCTCACCGCATCGGCGATCGCCCGGTGGGCGCGCGCGGGGTGAACCGATCGAGTCGCAGCGCCGATTCCTTCGAACACCGCGACCGTGCGAAGGTTCGGCGCGATCGCACGAGCCGATTCGCAGAGCGCGGAGTCGCCAGAGAGTACGAGCGACGGGACGCCGAAGCTCGACGCGGTGTACGCGTTCAGCAGAAACTCCGATGCAGGGAGCCCGTTCACGTGGATGCGCTGCGAGTTCGTGTTCAGCGTGTGCGCGAGCGGGTTACCGTCGGACCCGGCCGCCGAGTGGTACCCCAGGTAGCAGGCACCGATGAAGCTGTCGTCTATGCCTGCCATCATCGAATACGGATCGCGCGTCCATGCCCTGATCAGCGACGCCTGTTCAGGAAGAAGGCTTGGGTCGATGGACCGACCCGAGTCGTGCGCGTCCTTGACTACGATGTCCTCAACGCCGGCATCGCACGCGGCGCGACAGAGTGCGGCGGCCTCCATAGTCATTTCGCGTCGGAAGTACGCCCCCTGAGCGTCATCGATCCGCGTCTCCTGCCAGTCGGCTATCCCGCAGATGCCTTCGATGTCGACGCTGACGTAGAGTCGTTTCATAGTGCCTCCATTCGTTGGCCGAGCACGCGCAGCGCGACAGCAACCTGCATCGCGGCGCCAATGGGCAGGCAGGCCTCGTTGAGCACGAAGCGGCCGCTGTGAAGCGGTGCGTATTCGTGATCGGGGCTCGCGCATCCAAGGTGGTAGAACGCGCCGGGCGTATCGAGCAGGAAGAAGGAGAAGTCCTCGACCCCCATGCTCGGGCTCTCCTTCCAGACCACGCTGTCGGACCCCAGCAGGTCGCGGGCGGTTTCCGTGACGATATCGACCGCGTCGGCGTGATTGACGAGCGCGACGTAACCGTACGACACGTCGACTTCGCCGGTCGCTCCGAACGCTTCGGTCACGCCGGCGACGACGCGCCGCACCTTGTCGACGAGCGTGTCGCGCAGGTCGTCGTTGACCGCGCGCAGCGTCGCCGACATCGTCACGCGATCGGCGATGATGTTGGAGCGAATCCCGCCGTTGATCGTACCGACGGTGATCACCGCCGATTCGAGCGGCGACACCGCACGCGACACCAGGTTGTTGAGCGCCACCACGACGTGCGACGCGACCAGGACCGCGTCGATCCCCGTCTCCGGGTACGCACCGTGGCCACCCTTGCCGTTGATCGTGATCGACAGCGACGTGCTGCAGCCGTTGAGCGTCCCGTACCGCGTCTCGATCCGGCCAACCGGCAGGTAGGGCATCACGTGGAGCCCGAACACGTAGTCAACGCGCGGGTTCTCCATGCAGCCGCGCGCGATCATCGGCTCGGCGCCGCCGACGGTCTCCTCGGCCGGCTGAAAGAGCAGCTTGACGGACCCGTCGAAATCATTGCGATGCTCGGAGAACCAGCGCGCGGCGCCCAGGAGAATCGTCGTGTGCGCGTCGTGCCCGCACGCGTGCATTCTGCCGTCGATCGTCGACGCGAACGGCAGGCTGGTCTGCTCGCGGATCGGGAGCGCGTCTATGTCGGCGCGAAGCGCGACGGTTGGTCCCGGTCTTTGACCGCGGACGATGCCGACGATCGCGGTGTCGGTTCGGTCGTAGTCGATGCCCAGGCGCCCGAGCTCGAGCTCGATTCGCGCCGCGGTCATCACTTCCTCGTTTCCGAGCTCGGGGATCTGATGGAGTTCGCGGCGAACTGCGACCATCCAGTCGGTCATCACCGCGCACTCGTCCAGAAGCTGCTCACGATCCACTGGTCACCTCCGCGTCGATCTGATCGACGATCTGCGTGATCCTGCCCCCGCGGCAGTAGACGCGCGGGACCCGCTTGCCGATACCGGCGAGTATTTCGTTCCGGTTGGTTCCCGCCCAGGCTGCGGCGTCGTTCAGCGTGACTTCGTCGCGGCTCGACCGCCCGAGCAGCAGCACCTCATCGCCGCGCGCCACGCCCGGGACCGCGCTCACGTCGACCGTGCACTGATCCATGCAGACGAGCCCGACGACCGGAGCTGCGACGCCGCGGATCACGACGTGCGCGCGGTTTGAGAACGCGCGTCGATAGCCGTCGGCGTAGCCTACCGGGAGCGTCGCGAGCGTCGCTCCCGACGGCGGAGCGCGCCACGTGAAGTCGTAGCTCACCCCTTCGCCGGGGGCGAGCATGCGGATCCTCGCGATGCGGGTCTTCAGCGCGAATGGGACGCGGATGCCGTCGATCGACCGGGGTCCGAGCGGCGGTGCGCCGTAGAGGATCGCCCCCGGTCTCACCATGTCCAGATGAAAGTCGGGGTAGCGCACCATCCCGATCGAATCGCACAGATGGAGCGCCGGAAGCTCGATGCCGCGCGCGCGTACTCGGCCGGCAAAACCGGTCAACCGCTCGAACTGCCGCGTGTCCGACTCGCCGCTCTCGAGCGCGAGGTGCGAGAACACCCCGTCGACGACGATGCCGGGCATCCGCGCGATCCGTTCGACCGACTCGACGGCCGTATCGTCGTCGTCGCATCCAAGGCGGTTGAACCCGGTGTCGAGCTTGATCTGCACATGGGCGGGTCTTCGCGTCCGGCCGGACCAGCGCGACAGCAGCTCGGCCTGCCGCTCTTCGAACAGCGTGACCGTTATCGATCGATCGGCCGCGGCGGCGAGCAGCCGGTCGGGTGTATACCCCATGATCATGATCGCCGCGTTCGGGAACGACCGCCGCAGCAGCGCAGCCTCGGTCAGGCACGCGACCGCGATCACGTCGGCCCCCGCCGTCAGGAAGACTCGAGCCACCGGGACCGAGCCCATACCGTACGCGTCGGCCTTCATGACCGCCGCGACGGCTACGCGCCGATCCGGGTTCGTCCGATCCAGGAACTCCCTGACGCGATGGAAGTTGGACGCGAGTGCGTCTTCGTCTATCTCGTACCACGTATCGCGGGGGGGCTGGTGTGTCGACACCGGTGAGTATATCACGAGCGGTGCACCTTGCGCGACTCATGAGTCGCTTCGCACGGATCAACGTCCAGCAAGGCACGGTCCGTGTGTTCACGGTCGGTGTAGTGCCACCATTCGGCGTGGTACGAAGCGAATCCCGCCCCTTCCATGATCGCGAGCAGCCGCGCGCGGCGACCGCAGAGTTCGGGCGGCGCGTCTGTATAGCGGTGCGATGCGCGGGGAGAGAACTCGTCGTAGTCGCTCGGCATCTGCAGCGCGGTTCCGTCGGGCGTCGCGAGCGTCACGTCGACCGCCGCGCCGCGGTTGTGCAGTGAGCCACGCGACGGGGGCGCAACGAAGTCATCGTCCGGAAGCAGGTCCCACATCAGACGCTGAATCCCGAGCGGACGGTAGGCGTCCAGCACCAGCAGCGCGTACCCATGAGCGCGCGCGTCGACCGCCGCGGCGCTGAGCTTCGCGGCCGTCGCCCCCAGCAGTAACGCGCGATTGCAGCGGTAGAGCGCGCGGCCGAACACGTTGTCGGGTCTGCAGTACGCCAGATCGACGAAGACGTCGGGGCACGTGACCGACACGTCGACAAGGCCATGCGGCAGCCCACCCGGGTGTGCAGCCGACGCGTGGAACTCTCGGCTCACAGCGGCCTACTTCTCGGTCACCGTGATGACGCCGTTCCAGTCGGGGGCGGGTGGGTTCTTGCGAAACTCCTTGCACCGCAGCAGGAACAGGAGCGTGTTCCGGTCGTTCGGCAGCAGCTTGCGGGCGGCAAGAAGATAGCGTGCCGCGGTCGTGAAGTCGGCATGGTAGTAGTTCTCAATACCGCGACGATAGAGTTCCCACGCCCTGGACTCGTCGGGAGAGAGCGATCGACGTGCCTCGTAGATTCGCGTTGCTTCGAGTTTGCCCTTGACCGTGACCGTGTCGATCAGTCGACACGGTACCGAGTCGCCAACGGCGTCGGCGATGCGCTCGGAGATCAGAAAGGGCACGTGGTACTGCTTGGTCAGCCCTTCGAGCCGAGACGCAAGGTTCACCATGTCTCCGACGACGGTGTAGTCCATCTTCTTGTCTGTTCCGATGTTTCCGATCGTGACCGTGCCGTAGCTGATTCCGATGCCGATCCTGAACGGTGGCTGACCCGCCGATGCCTGCGCGGAGTTGAACCGACGCAGCGCATCGAGCATCGCAAGACCGGCATTCACCGCGCGCAGCGGATCGTCATCGTGGGTGACCGGCGCCCCGAAGAACGCCATGATCGCGTCTCCGATGTACTTGTCGACGACGCCCTCCTGATCCAGGATCGCGTCGACCATCAGCGTGAAATACGCGTTCAGCGACTCTACCATCCTGTCGGGCGCGAGCCGTTCGGCTATCGTCGTGAAGCCGCGAATGTCGGCGAACAACACCGCCAGATCACGGTTCTCTCCGACCAGCATCGACTCGGGGTTCTGAAAGACGCGATCGATCACGTCGGCCGGCACGTACTTCTGGAAGACGTTGCGGATCTTGCGTTCCATTCGGCGTGCTACGATCGCGTCGAACGCGTGCTGCCTGATCTGCGAGTACGCTCTGTCCAGCTGATCGGTCATCAGGTTGAACGTGTGACCCAGGTCTCCGATCTCGTCGCGGTAGAGGATGTCGACCCGCTCGGACAGGTCGTTGGATTCGATCGTGCGACGCATCGCGAGCGCCATCGCCCCAAGAGGACGAAGCAGCCGCGTAGTGAACGGGACCAGCAGCGCAAGGCTCACCGCGAGCGCGGCGGCCAGGACGATCGCGGTCTGTCGGTAGATCCTCTGGACGACCGCGAAGAACACCGACTCGTGTTCGGTCACCAGCAGCGTCCACCCGAACGGTTCGAACGTGACCGGTTGCGTGACCCGGTTGGTACCGCCGATCGTCGCGATCTGCCACGCCGGCCGTGAGCCGTCGGCGATGCGTTGCAGCACGGCGGCTTCGCCGTCGCGCACGTCGACCGGCCGCGTTGCCATCGCAACCGATCCGCTCCGATCGATCGCGAGGATCAACTCGGTGTCGCTACGCACCAGTCCGCGTGCGTACGACTCGACCGCTTCCTGCGCTACGCGAACGAACTCGGCATCGGTCGACAGATCGTTCGCGACCAGCAACTGCCACTGAGCCTCGGCATACTTGCGAAGCTCCTCCGCCTTGAACCGGAGCGCGGCCTGGGCGAGCGACGTGACTTCGGTCCGGGTCGAGTACGCGGCTACCAGCCCCGAGATCGCGAGCGGCGCGATGATGAGAGGAATGACAATCGCGAACAGCTTATGCCGGATTCGCATCGAGCCATCAGCGTAGCCGTGAGCCCGCCCGGTGTCAACGAAACGAATACGGGGCCGGTGCGCGACGGAAAAGCCGCTTGCGGTCCGGTGGCGCCGGGAGTACTCTTGAGGGGATGGACGAACGCGATCCGGGTCCCGATTCTACCGATCCCATGTCCGGCGGCTTCGACCGTCTGAGCGCGGCCGAGCGCGATGAGGTGTACGCGCAGATCGATCGGGTTGTCAGCGTTCGGCCGCTCGACGCCGGGCAGTTCGCGTACGTGCCCAGGCGTCGCGGGTTCGTGCTCCCGCTCGTCGTGAACGGTATCGCCGTGGCGCTCATCGTCGCCGCGGCGCTCGTCCTTACCGACGTTTTCGCGACCGCTCCGGACGCGACTGTTGACGCATCCGGCGCCCCGATCACCGCGGAAGCGACGCTTCTGGACCAGTTCCGCAGGGAGACGGATCTGCGGCTCGACGAGCAGGAGCGCGAGATCGACCGGATTCGGACCGAGCTCGCGGCGCTCGCCGGCTCGCAGGGCGATCTGGACGCCGACGGCCGGGCCGACGCGGAGCGCCGCGCCCGGGCTCTGGAGGCGGCGCTGGAAGCGGCGCTCGCCGCGGAGGAAGCGCTTCGCGCGCAGAGCGCGACCGCCGCTGACCTGGATCGTGCAGAGCTCGAGTCGCGCCTGGCCGAACAGCTCAGTGTGCTCTACCGCGCCGCCGGCGCCGCGCTTTCGGCCGGCAGGTCGGCCGACGCGCGCGCAGCGCTCGGCGGGGTGGAGTCGCTCCTTGCCTCACCGCTTGCGGTATCGTTGTCGCTTGCCGATCGTCGCGCGGGCGTTGACGCGCTGCTGGTCGAGACCCTCCGCGGCTACGCCGCCGTCCTGGAAGAGCCGCGCGCCGATACGGTGGCCGGTCCGGCCGGCGATGCTGCCGATGCAGAGCGTGAGGCCGAAGTTGCCGACCTGCGCGCTGAGATCGAAGCCGCCCGGCGCGACCTCGAGGCGGGCAGGCAGGAGATCGCGCGTCTGGAGTCGGCGCTCCGAGCGGCGCGGTCATCGCTCGACGACCGCTCGACGACCGCGGCCACGCAGACGGCCGAGCTCTCCCGGCTGCGCGACCGCGTGGCCACGCTCCAGGAGGAGCTGTCGGCCACGCGAGCGACCGTGGCCACGCAGGAACAGGAGCTGTCGCGACTGGGCAGGGATCTGGCCGCGGCCGAACGCACGATCGCCGCACGCGATGCGGCGCTTCGCACGGCCACCGAGTCGGCCGCAGCGGTCGCCGCCGAACGAGCGCGCAGAGCGGAGCTGCTGGTTCCGGTGCGCCGTGCCGTCGATGGATCGATTGCCGACGCACCGCGCGATCGTGAGGCGCTGTTCGTGTCGCTTCAGCTGAAGGTGCGGGTCCTGGAGGCGCTCAGGCTGGACGCGGTGCTCGCTCGCTACCCCGGCATCGATCGCGACCTTGAGACCTACCTGGATGGGCTCAGCGAGGAGCAGCGGACGCTCGGGCGG
Organism: Spirochaetaceae bacterium; assembly: GCA_007129695.1. Lineage (GTDB taxonomy): Bacteria > Spirochaetota > Spirochaetia > DSM-27196 > SLST01 > SLST01. The sequence continues at coordinate 10,615 of SKVA01000406.1, forward strand.
AGCGAGGCTATCGCCGACATCGACCGGCTCCTGATCGATCTTCGCGCGGGCCGGACGCCCGATCACGCGGCGCTCGCTGCGCGCTACCGTATCGAGGCGGCGTCGGCGCTGCGCGCCCTGCTCGACTCGCTCGATCCACTCCTGCGATAGTCGCCGCTCTTCCGGTCAGTTGCGCACGCGGATCGTTGCGCTCGTCTCCTGCCCCGACTGGTCGGTCACGATCAGCCGCACGTTACCCGGTGTTCCGGCCGCGGTGTAGACCGCGGTCGCTCCGTTGACGGTCAGGCTGCCCCGATCGGGCTGGAGCGCGTACGCGTACCCCGGTACTCCTCCCGATACCGTGAAGGTCGCCGAAGCATTCGGCCGGATCTCGACGAGCGCCGGCACCACAACGAGCTCGTCGGGGGGGGCGGCCACGACGAACACCGTCGCGCTGACCTGTGCATCGACGCTATCGGTAACCGTGATCGTCGCCACGCCTTCCGGCCCCAACGCGGGCGCGGTGTATTTTGGTGAATCGGTACCCGCGCCATCGAGCGTTCCGAACAAGGCCGGCGCGACCGTCGTTGTGTACGGCGAATCCCCGCCGGTAATCGAGAAGTGGACAACAGCGTCGAAACCGATCTCTGCCGTTGCGGGTGCTATCGCGAGCGGGCTACCCGAGTCGACCACGTGGACGGTCACGACGATCTCGTTTTCGATCTGGTCGCTGACCACGATGAGCGACTTGCCCGGGTCGGGCGGCGCGTTGAACGTGACCTGGTCGCCACCGACTGTCGCGTCGCCTCGCGCGGAATCAGCGGCTCCGTGCTCGTCCGCGACTGCCGCGTCGTACGGCGGGACTCCGCCGGAGATCGTGAAAACGATGTCGTCTCCGGTGTTGACCGTCGCGCTCTGAGGCGTCGCTCGCAGCCGGGCGAACGAGCGGACCGTGACTGCCACGGCGGTACCGACGTAGTCGGTGATCACGATCGAGTCGTTCGTGAAGTCCTGTCCGTCGGGGAGTGTCTCCGGCGCGGTGTACACGCCGGTGTGCGGGTCGATCGATCCGCGCGCGGGTGAGCCGTTGCCCGACACCGAAAATGCGTACGGTTCGAACCCTCCGCTTGCGCCCGCGCGATACGTTGAGGTGACCTCTATGTTCACGGCCCGGGCCGCCGGCGTGAGCTCTCCGCCACGCTCACCGGCGAGCAGGCCGTAGAGCGAGAAGTCGCTGCACTGAACGATCGACAGCGTAACGATCGTCGTCGTCGCGATGCCGAGCGCCAATCTCCTGAATGGAGCGCTGCGTCGGTTCATGTCAGAACCTCCTCGATAGCTGGAGCGATGGTACGATCGCGATGATCGTTTCGGCCGCGATCTGTTCGTCGCGTCTGAACAGGTTGATGATCGCCGTCGACCCGATGTCGATCGCGATCTGCGTCCGGTGCGCGACTCTGACCGAGAGCCCCGCGCCGCCAACCGCCGACGGGAGCACGACCGACAGCCGTTCGACCGCAACCGAAGAGTCTGAGATCCGGTACGATGCCCCGATCCCCAACCGGACGAAACCTTCGATGCGTCGGCCTTCGGCGTAGCTGTAGCGCGCCTCGACCGTCACCGGAACGACGTACCGGAAAAACGAACCGAGCTCGGGTTCGGTCCGCACGAACCGGATCGGTGCGATCGAAAGCCCCACGCCGACCGCACCCGCCGCGAGCGGGACGCGGTACGTGAGCCGCGCGACCGCCCCGTAGCCGACTCCGAAGAACTCCGATGCCCGTCCGGCGGGCACGATCGGCGCGGCGCCGGTCGCCGCTTCGAACCGCGGGAAGCCGGCAGCCTCCGAGCGGACAGCAGTCCGCGGCGGGTCGGACGGAGCGCGCGCTGCCGGAGCGCGTACCGCGGACTCGGCCCCGGGTTCCGGCTGATCCTCGGGCTCCGGGTCGGCGACGCGTTCGGCCTCCCTGCGCTGCGCATCGGCGCGCGCCGTCTCGTCGGCGCGGATCGAATCGACCGCGACGCGCTCGGTCTGAAACAGAGCCACGAGACGCTCGGTCAGAGTCCTGTCGAGTTGGAGATCGATCGGTGCCGACGCCTCGGTCGATCCGATGATGCGACCGTCGTCATCGTCGACTATCGACAGCGTGAACTCGACCGTGTCGCCGACTACCACGTACGCGACGACGATCGCGATCCGCGCCTGTTCGGGCTGCCCGACGGTAACACCGATAGCGTCGAGCTGAAGCACGAAGAGCTGACGGACGAACTCCTCGAACGATTCGACCGGATCAGCGGCCGCTTCGAACCGGATCGCCGCCGGCAGTCGCGTGTCACCCGCTACCGCGTGCACCGCGACCCCGGCGATCAGCATCGCAACAAGCCCGAGGAGCATGCACTGGTGACGCGCGCCGCCACGATCGATGGTTCCCATGGGTCCGTCCCCTCTCCGCGCGAGGGGCACAGATAAGTATATCGCTCACGGACGCCGTTTGCACTCCGGATCGACGGCGGACCTTGCGCGTCGACGCTCGATACGCTTGATCTTTTGCTCGCGCGCGATCTCCCGGGTCGACTTGTACCGGCGCGGCCGGAATGCGGCCTGCTGAAACTCGCGGACGCGCTCCATCACGCCGTCCCGGTCGCCGACGAGCTCTTTGAGCTGCCGCATGTACGTGGTTCGCTGCGAATCACCGAGCCGAGCCCACGCGATGCGCAGCCCTCGCCTGGCCTGTGGTCCGGGCAGGAACGTGAGCTCACTGCACGCGGCCAGAAACCGCGCCCGCCGCGGATCGCGCGAGCGTGGAACCGACGCGCGCAGATGCGTCGCCGCCGAACGGTAGTCGCTCTGATGCATGAGGTAGATTCCAAGGTTCCGGTTGAGAAGCGGGCTCTTCGGGTTGAACACAAGACCCCGACGGATCGACGGGATCGCTACACTCGCCATCGACAGCGGGTAGGTGCGGTACGGGGACAGTTCGACGAGCTCCCGGTAGAGCGCGATCGCGACGGCAAGGCCGATCAGTTTGACCAGAATCGCCGCCGGCAGGAACGCGGTGAGCGCGTTGTACGTCCCGTGGAAGAGCGCCGCGATCGGTATGCCGACCAGCGCGCTCCGCCGTGCGCCGGGGTCGTCGCCGAACGCGTTCGCGTAGACCGCGCGCGAATAGAGCGCGCCGACTATCCCGCCGTACACCGCATGGCCTCCGGTC
>SKVA01000211.1 GCA_007129695.1 Spirochaetaceae bacterium
GTCCGGGTGGAGCTCGAGGGCGAGCCGACGGAACGCCGCACGAACGTCCTCACTTCGTGCATCGGCACTCAGACCGAGCTCGTCAAGCAGGAATTGATCCTGTGCGGAGACGACCGGCCCGGCGGCCCCTATGCGGACCCAGAGCGCGAGAAGGTATTCGCGAAACGCGCGTTCGCGTGACTGCCGGTCGAATACCTGGAGCATGCGAAAAGGATACCGCACGCGCGCGCCTTCACCGATCGAAAAGAACTCGCACCAAAGCTGCGTGGGCCCGCTTTCACCGGCTCCCGTCAATCGCCGCTCGAGGCGCCGCAGGTCCCGCAGCTTGCGGACGAGCTCGTCGCGCGTCATTGGAGATACGCGGTGAGCGCACGAATCATGAGATCAACGTCCCTGGCTCCGGCGCATTCACGGATACTGTGCATCGCGAGGATTGGAATCCCGACGTCGACGGTTCGCATCCCGGTACGCGCCCAGGTGATCGGCCCCACCGTCGATCCGCTCGGCATGTCGGAGCGGTTGGAGGCGCGTTGCATGGGCACATCCGCGCGCTCGCAAGCGCCGGCGAAGGCGGCGGCGCCGTCGGTCGTCGTCGCATAGCGATACAGACCGCTCGTTTTGAGCGCGGGTCCCCCGCCGAGCATGGGGGCATAGTCCGGGTCGTGCTTGCCGGCGAATGCAGGGTGGAACGCATGCGCTGCATCGTTACTGACGACCGTGGAACGGGCAAGCGCGACCTCCAGATCCTGCACGTCGCCTCCGGCCAGGTTGATGAGCCGCCGCACCACTGCCTCCAGCACACCGGACTGCGCCCCCTCACCGCTCACGCTTCCGACCTCCTCGTGGTTGTAGAGCACGAGCATTCGCGGCCGCGTTCCCCCCGGCGCGAGAAACGCTTCGAGGTTGGTGAAGCAGCCGGCGAGATTGTCGATCCGGCTCCCGGTATAGATCGAACGGTCGTGCCCGACGAAGCAGCCCCGTGCCGCATCGTGGAGCAGGAGCTCGAACTCGGCGATCGCCGTCGCTTCGACGCCGGCCGCGGCGGCCACGAGCTCGCGGAGGACCTCGACGCCTTTCGCGTCGGACGCGGCCGGGTCCGACGCGAGGAGAGCGACCAGATGGTCGTGCGGGTTGTACTCGAACCCTTCATTGACTTTGCGGTTGAGGTGGATCGCCAGGTTCGGGATGATCGCGGTTTCCTCGAGACGTACGAGATGGACCGTGCCGTCGCGTGTCGAAACGCGGCCGGCGACACCCAGCTCCCGATCGAGCCAGGTCGAACGGATCGGTCCTCCGTAGATCTCGGTTGGGAGGCACAGACATCCCTTTCGCCACGAGACCGCCTGTTCCCTGACGCGGAGCGACGGGCTGTCGGTGTGCGCCGCGAGTACCACGATACCGTCCCGGACTCCGTCAAGCCCGCCGGGACCGGCGTCGAACGCAATGATTGCGCCGTCGCCCAACGGAACGACGGCACGTGTGAACCCGGATTCCCAGCGTTCATCGAGGCGGAGCCGAATGAAGCCCGACGCATCGAGTCGTGTTCCGGCCGTCCGAACCGCGTGGTACGGCGTGGGTGACCCGTCAATGAATCGCAGGAGTGCCTCCACCCTGCCCGCCTCTGCGCTCGAAATCGTCATCGTGATACGGTAGCCGCTTCAACGGCCTTGCGCAAGCGAAGCCAACACCCATTGCCCATATGGCTGACCGATTGGCGTGAAACCATTGAACCTGCCGTGGCTGAGAGGCGTCCAAAAGGCGCGCGACGGTTGACCGCCGTCCGTCGCAACGGTACCTTTTGCCCTCGTCAGGGCGCTTAGCTCAGTTGGGAGAGCGCTTGCCTTACAAGCAAGATGTCGGCGGTTCAAGCCCGTCAGCGCCCATAGGCCCACCACTTTCCCTGAGCGGATATCTGAAGTAGTTTTCGACAATGCCGCTCAGGACGACGCGCAACATCGGAATCATGGCCCACATAGACGCCGGTAAAACGACGACGACCGAGCGGATACTCTTCTACACCGGGCGAAGCCATAGGATTGGCGAGGTGGATCGCGGCGATACCGTGATGGACTGGATGGTCCAGGAGCAAAACCGAGGCATCACGATCAGCTCCGCCGCGACGAGCTGCTTCTGGCACGACGCGCAGATCAACATCATCGACACTCCCGGCCACGTCGATTTCACGGCCGAAGTCGAGCGGTCACTCCGCGTTCTGGACGGTGCCGTCGCGATCTTCTGCGCGTTCGGCGGAGTCGAGCCGCAATCGGAGACGGTATGGCGGCAGGCGAACACGTATGCGATTCCCCGCATCGCGTACGTGAACAAGATGGACCGCATCGGGGCCGACTTCGAAGCGGTGCTGAACGAAATGCGGGAGAAGCTCGCCGCGAATCCGGTTGCGGTCCAGATCCCGATCGGCCGTGAGAATACGTTCGAAGGGGTGATCGATCTGCGAACGATGGAGGAGATTCGCTGGGCGCAGGAATCACTCGGTGCGGAGGTGGTCCGGAGTCCGGTCCGCGACGAGCACCGCCAACGAGCACTCGAGTGGCGGGAAAGGCTCCTGGACGAGCTCAGCCATCACTCCGATGAAATGACCGAGCTCTTCCTCGAGGGCGCCGAGATCCCCGCGACGCTGATCGACTCGGTACTCCGCGCGCAGACGATCGGCCGCACGATGGTTCCTGTCCTCGCCGGAGCGAGCCTGCGCAACATGGGCGTTCAGCCGCTTCTCGATGCGATTGTGGCCTATCTCCCCGCCCCGGAAGAGGTCCCGCCGATCGTCGGCCACCACCTGAAGAAGGACACGGACGTGGAGGTGAGCCACTCGGAGGACGGTCCCGATGTCGCGCTCGTGTTCAAGATCCAGACCGAGCGCGAGTCCGGCGCACTGTGTTTCGTCCGGGTCTACAGCGGCAAGATCAAGTCGGGGTCCGCGGTGATGAACCACGACAAGCGCAAGCGCGAGCGAATCAACCGGTTGCTGCGAGTTCACGCGAACCGAATCGAACAGGTCGACACGCTCGTCGCAGGTGAGATCGGGGCGGTCATCGGGTTCAAGCTCGCGCAAACCGGTGACACGATCGGCTCTGAAGGGTTCCCCGTCGTGCTCGAGCGGATGCACTTCCCGGAGCCGGTCATTCACGTCGCGATCGAGCCCCGGACGCTCAGCGAGCGCGATCGGCTCAAGAGCGTCCTTGACATCATTTCACGTGAAGACCCGACTTTCGTGTCGCGCGAGGACGAGGACACCGGCGAGCTCGTTATCTCCGGGATGGGCGAGCTGCATCTCGACGTGCTGGTTACGAGAATCATCGACGACTTCAACGTCGCGGCGAAGGTCGGCAAGCCGCAAGTCACCTACCGGGAGAGCATCAGCAAGACGGTGGAACACCGGGAACGATTCTCGCGGATGCTCGCCGGAAAGGAGCACAGCGCCGACCTCACGCTCCGGGTGGAACCGCTCCCGCGCGGGAGCGGGAATACCTTCACGAGCGCGGTCCGCAAGGATCTGCTGCCGCAGCCGCTTCTCGACGCGATCGAGCGCGGAGTCCGCGGTTCGCTCGCCGGCGGCATCGTCCAGGGATATCCGGCATTCGACATTGGGGTCACGCTCGTTGACGCCGTGTACAACGAAACGACGTCGAGCGAGTTCTCCTTCGGGGCGGCGGCGAGCATGTGTCTCGACAACGCGTGCCGCGCGGCCGGTCCGATCATGCTCGAACCGATCATGAAGGTCGACGTGATCGTTCCCCAGGAGTTCATGGGCGACGTCATCAACGGTCTTACGATGCGCGGCGGAATCGTCCAGAGCGTCGAGTCGCGAGCGAACGCGGAGCACATCCGGGCGACGGCGCCGCTCGAGA
>SKVA01000412.1 GCA_007129695.1 Spirochaetaceae bacterium
CTATCTTGGAGATTCCGGCCGCGGTGATCACGGTGTCGTTGAGGCCGACGAAGCGATCGACGATCTCACCTCGCCGCTCCACCGAAACATCGATCAGGATTCGCTCGGCTATATCGAGCCGGCCCGACCGGTACTCGACGAATGCGTCGTACCACTCGGTTTCGGTGATTTCGGTCAGGAATCCGAAATCACCCATGTTCACACCGATGATCGGGATGCCGCGAGGCGACAGGATGCGCGACGCAAAAAGAACCGTCCCATCGCCTCCGAGCGAGAAGGCGAGGTCGTAGCCGTCGGTCGGCGGACCGACCGGTTCACCCGAGAACGTGAACACGGTCGCGTCGACACCCTCGTCCTTGAGGCGACGCTCGATGACCAGAGCGAGATCTCCGGCGCGGGGCTTGAGCAGATTTGCGATGATGAGGACTCTGTGGACGGATCGTCCCAACCTTGAAGACTCCTTGCGCTGGTTACCGCTACTATATCTACGCCCGGAACCGCTGTAAAGCTTCAAGAATGGTGCACGAAACTATGGCAGCGACACGATTGTACGCTCGATGAGCTCGACTTCCTTCGACGTCAGCGACGGATAGAGCGGAAACCGCAGGCACCGTAACACCATGGAGCGCGCCACGGGGTAGTCGTCCTCGACGATCCGGTGCGCATCGAGCGGGTCGGCGCGTTCGGGTGCCTCCGCATCATCATCGCGGCCGTCGGGCGGTCCGTCCTGCCGACCGTCGGGCGCACTCCGTGCCGCGTAGCGCGCGAGTACCGAGTCGGCGAACGGCCCGATCGCTTCGACGCCCTTCTTTCGTGCGTACGCGATCACGTCGCCGACGCTGCCCTCGACCAGGACAGGAAAGGTGAACGCGACCGGTTCGCTGTCACCCGACTGGACCAATGCCCGATGTCTGCCCCTCATCAGCGCCTTCGTGAAGACGGCGGCGATCTCTGCGCGTCGCGTGACGAACCGTTCTACCTCGCGGATCTGGGTAGTTCCGAGCGCCGCGTTCATGTCGGGAAGCAACGCGTCGGGCGGCAGCAACTCGGATAGCCTTCGCAGCGACGCGCGTTCACGCCGGCCACCGGTCAACAACAGCGTGCCGCCCCCGGCGGTGATGATCCCGTCGGGCTCCATCGCCAGGATCGTGTAGCGGCCACAGGTGCCGGCCCGGGTCGTTCCGGTGTTCGCGCCGAACGCATCTGAGATGTCCTCGATCACGGCGAGCCCGGTTGCCACGATCCGCTCCATATCGGGAACGAACCCGAGATGTCCGGCGGTGATCACCGCCGATGCGCTCGGCGCCTCGCGCTCGACCGCTGCCGGATCGATCACGACCGACCCGGGCACCACGTCGACGTATACCGGCGTGATGCCGTGCCGAACGAGAGTCTCGTGGTACGAGTGTGGTACGAGCGGATCGAGTACGATCCGGTCGCCGGCTGCGAGCCCGAGTTCTTCGATCGCGATGCCGAGCGCGCGTCCCCGCTCCCGCAGCGCAATGCCTCCGGCGAGACCAAGGTGCTCACTGACCGCGGCGATGAGCCGTTCGGTGAGCGCACCCGGACCGAGGCTGTCCGATACCATACAGGTCAACACGGCGTCCATGTCGCGACGCCGAATACTCGGTCGAGAGGGTGTGATCACGTGCTACCGTTGTATCCGTTCGAGTTGTCGAAGCTCTTCGGAATCGAAGAGCCGGAAGACGTCGAGGACTATGAGATACCCGCCGTCCTGACTGACGACGCCCTGGATGTACTCGCTGCCGATGCCGGAGATGATCTCGGGAGGCTTGTGAACATCGTCGCGGTCGATCGTCACCACGCGCGAGACCTTGTCGATTACGATCGCGAGGTGCCGATCGTCTATATTGATGATCACGAAACCGCGGAGCAGCTGATCCTCCTCCGACAGTGCTGCCGGAGCGATCCGAAACCGCTTGTGAAGACTTATCACCGGGATGATCTCTCCGCGCAGGTTGAAGATCCCCTCAACATAGTCGGGCGCGCTCGGAATCGACCTGATCTCTTCGATTGTGACAATACCCTCGACGTCCATGATATCAATGCCGTACAGCTCCTTTCCCAGGTGAAAGGTCACCAACTGGAGCGCGCTCGATGAGTCCGACATGCGCTAACCATAGTTCAGCTGCCGGTTTCGTGCAAGTGCCGCGTTTGACAGCAGCTCTGCAGACCGGTATCGTTGCACGTGGTCCCTCGCACATGAGAACGTCGCTCCTCACGCTGCTTCTGATTGTCTCGCTTGCGTCGGCGCTCGTCGCCGAGCCGGTGACAACAACGCCGGCCGACGCTCCGGCCACACACGCCTCCGGCACGGATCAGAACGACCGGGACACGGTGAGCCCGGCGTCGACCGCAACAGCGATAGCGTCGGCGCTCCCATGGTGGGGATGGGCACTGCTGCTGTTCGGGTTCACCACGCTGCTCGGCGTCATCGCGGTGATAGGAGGGGTTGGTGGAGGCGTGTTGTTCGTCCCGATCGTCAGCGCACTCTTTCCGTTTCACTTCGACTTCATCCGCGGCGCAGGTCTCATGGTCGCGCTCTGCGGAGCGCTGTCGGCAGCACCACGGCTGCTACGCAGCGGGATGGCGAGCATCCGGCTCGGTTTGCCGCTCGCGCTCGTCGGGTCGGCCGCGTCGATCGGTGGCGCCTCGCTCGGGCTCGTTCTCCCGACGAGCGTCGTCGAACTCCTCCTTGGGATTTCGATCGTAGGTATCGCAACGCTGATGATCGCCGCGCCGAGTGGCCACCGTGCGCAGCTTCGCTCGGATCCGATCGCAAGCGCGCTCGGGATTCGGGGAAACTATCACGACTCGAGCGTCGGGCACCGCGTCGGGTGGACCGTGCACCGGACCGGATGGGCACTCGTCGCGTACATCGGGATCGGCATCATCGGCGGCATGTTCGGTCTTGGAGCCGGGTGGGCAAACGTGCCAACGCTCACGCTACTGATGGGCGCGCCGATCAAGGTCGCCGTCGCGACGAGCGGCTACATCATGACGCTCAACAGCAGTGCGGCCGCGTGGGTCTATCTGAATGGCGGAGCGGTCCTCGGCCTGATTACGGTTCCGTCGATCGCCGGGATGATGGTCGGCACGAAGATCGGCGCGCGGCTGCTGCCGCGCGTCCGACCGAGGGTGATCCGCAGGATCGTCACGATACTGCTTGTCGGTGCCGGGCTTCGTTCCTTGGTGGCGGGGCTGATCGGGGTGATAGGATGACCGCCCCGAACAACGCCCGGACTCCCGGCGACACGATCGAAAACAAGATAGGAGTCGTGTCCAGGACGTACGCACGGATGATCGGCTGGCTCGTATCGGTATCGCTGTCGGCACTCGTCGCGGCGTTCGTACTCTACGTGTCCGGACTCCTGCCATCATCTCTACCGGTGGAGGCGATTCCGGAACTCTGGCACCTGAGTGCGTCCGACTACGCGGCTGCGACGAATCGGACGATCGGCTGGCAGTGGATCACGCAGATCGCAGATGGTCGGTATCTGGTCTATCTCTCGCTCGTGCTCTTTCCGGCAGGGACGATGCTTCTGGTCGCGATCGCCTCACCGCTCTACCTGCGCGCGCGAGCTCCTTGGATGTCGCTCATCGCGCTTCTGGAGGCGGCTGTCCTGCTATTCGCGGCGATCGCGGTATGAGTTCGGCGATCGACGAGTACCGCGCGCTCCGCGACCGGGTAACGCATGCGGCAGACCGGTTGTTCGCGTTCCACCGACCACACCTGAAGTGCGGTCGCGGCTGCTACTACTGCTGCGACGCGATTACCGTACTGCCGATCGAGATCGCGGCGGTGCGACAGTGGATCGAGCGAAACGGTCGGCCCGACC
>SKVA01000373.1 GCA_007129695.1 Spirochaetaceae bacterium
CGCCCCGCCCGCGCCTCCCGTTCCCAGCGCCGACGCCGCCTCCGCGCTCCAGAGGATCGACGATCCCGACCTTCGCGACACGCTGCGTCGGCTGCGTCAGGAGATCGCATCGGCGGACCGGAAGCCGGACCGGGATCACGAAAGCGATCCCGACGATGAGTGAGACTCGCCACGATCGGCGAAACACCGACGGCATCGTTTGACACGCGACAGCCCGCTTACGTATACTTTCTTCCTTAGCTTGCATCACCATAGAGGGAGCGTATGAAGCGCACATATCAGCCGAGCCGCCGCAAGCGGAACCGGAAATTCGGGTTCCGCGCGCGGATGAAGACAGCAGGTGGACGTAGGGTACTCAAGCGACGCCGGGCAAAAGGAAGAATCAAGCTCAGCGTCGCCGATGAGAAGAAGCCTTACTAGAGCAGAGCGACTCACCGACCGCCGCGACATCCGCGCGGTCATAGGAGTCGGACAACGCGTCCGTGGGACCGGAATGCGGCTGCATTTCGTCGCAAACGGGCGCGCGCAGAACCGGATCGTAGTCGTCCCCGTGAAGGGGTTTGGCAACGCGGTCCGCAGAAACCGTTGTCGCAGACACGGTAAAGAGGCGTATCGGGCCCTGAAGCATCGAGTACGCACCGGATTCGATCTGGTGGTGCTCTGCTTTCCGGGTGATTACAGTTTCGCCGAACGCTGCAACCAGTTATCCAACCTTCTTCTGAAGGCAGACCTGTTGGACAAGGAGTATTGATGGATCGCAGAACCCTGCTTGCGGTCGTTCTTTCCGTAATCGTCATAACGATCGGATTCTCGATCCAGAGCCTCTTGTTCCCGCCGCCCGAAGTAGTCCCGACCGATCCGACCACGCAACCCGGACAGACCGCCCCTCAGACCGTCTCTCCGGTTACGCCTGATTCCGACGCGCCCGCCCAACCTGTCGCGGCGCCCACCGGCACCGTCTACGCCGTTGCCCGCGACGGCCTCAGTACCACCCCCGTGGTATTTCAGAGCGACCTGATCCGCGTGACGATGGACCCGGCCGGGGCGACCGTCGTGTCGTTCGAACTGCTCGATCACATGGACGGCGAATCACCGGTTGACATGGTGTTCCGCGGCGCCGACGACCAGCGCGCGATGACGCTCCACTTCGGTAACCACCGCGCGCCGGCTGTCACCGAACTGTTCGAAGTCACCCGGATCGACGGCAACACGTTCGAGTTCCGCCGCGACTTCGCGATCGCCGGTCAGGAGAACTCGGAGTTCACCGTGATCCGTCGCTACCGCTTCCGCCCCGGCGAGTACATGTTTCAGCACGACGTGGAGATCCGAAACCGCAACCCCGGCGCGTTCATCCCGCTGAACTTCGACGGAACCGCGTACACGATCGGCTACGGCCCGCAGATCGGACCGATCTTCGAACAGCTCGACCAGCGAAACGAGTTCCGTCGCTTCCTCGCGCTCCAGGGCGGCCGACGGCAGAACTACAACCGCGTGAGCGCGAACAACCCGCAGATCACGACCGAACGGATTACGTGGGCCGCGATCGCGGGCAAGTACTTCGCGCTGATCGCGGTCACCGACAACCGCGAGCTGACCGCGGTCCTCGCGCGCGAGCCTCGTTCCGGTCTCGCCGAAGGCGCGCAGCTCTACATCACACGGCCGGTCATCAGGGCCAGTGCGGTGGAGGACCGGTTCCAGTACTACGTCGGACCAAAGACGCCGGAAATCCTCAACCGCTACGACAACGCGCAGGACAACGCGTGGGGGCGCAGCGGCCTGAACTTCAGCCAGGTTCAGGAGAGCCGGGTGCTCTTCGGTTGGCTCGAGAACATCCTGAAGTGGATCCTCCAGATCATCGTCCGCTTCGTGCCCAACTACGGTATTGCGATCATCATCCTGACGATCCTCGTGAAGGCCGCGCTCTACCCGCTCACGCACAAGAGCTACGAATCCAACGCGCGGATGCAGGCGGTTCAGCCCAAGATGGCGGAGATCCGCGAGCGCCACAAGGACAACCAGCAGAAACAGAACGAGGAGATGGCCAAGCTCTACAAGAAGGAGGGCGTGAACCCGCTCGGCGGGTGTCTGCCGATGCTCGCGCAGTTCCCCTTCTTCCTCGCGATGTACGGTCTGTTCAACAACCATTTCGACCTGCGCGGTGCGGTCTTCATCCCCGGCTGGATCAGCGACCTGTCGGCTCCCGACGTCCTCGTCGGATTTGGTGACTTCACGCTGCCGCTTCTGGGGTGGACCGCGCTGCGAGGGCTCCCGATCATCTTCGTCGGCACGCAGCTCTTGTCGACCAAGCTGACGCAGACACCGTCTGCCAACCAGAGCTCGGGGCAGATGAAGTTCATGCAGCTCGGTCTGCCGATCATTTTCTTCTTCATCCTCTATAACGTGCCGTCGGGCCTGCTTGTCTACTGGATCTTCTCCAACGTGCTCACCGTCGGTCAGCAGTACTACTACAACAAGACGCGCGGGAACCGACCGCCGCCCGCGCCAAAGAAGACGGGCCCCACCCGCATCGGCCCGCCGTCGGGCCCGAAGAAAGGCCCCAGGAAGCGGTCGTAACAGAGTGAATCCGGAGGGAGTATGACCCAGGAATTTGAAGGAAAAACGGAGAAGGAAGCGATCGATCTCGCGATCGAATCGCTCGGGCTCGAACGCGACGAGTTCGACGTGGAGATCCTTGAGACCGAAAAGAGCGGGTTGTTCAACCTGCAGAAAAAGGTCAGGATCCGCGTTCACATCAGCGAAACCATCGTGTCGTCGGCCAGCAGCGGCCCGGAGAACGACTTCGAGCACGCGATCATCGACTTCGTGACCAACGTTACGCAACGGATGGGTTATCCGTCAGAGGTTGGCGTCCAGTTCCGCGACCCGGGCAAGCTCGGACTGAAGCTCGACTCGCCGCACTCGAACATCCTGATCGGCAAGAAGGGCAAGAACCTCGACGCGCTGCAGCTGCTCGCGAACGTCGTCGCGGGCCGGCTCGACGACGGCGACACCCGCGTCGTGATCGACACGGAGAACTACCGCCAGCGCCGCGAAGAGAACCTGATCCGCCTTGCGCAGCAGGTCGGCGACCAGGTCAAGCGCACGAAGCGTAGCAAGCTCCTCGAGCCGATGAACCCGTTCGAACGCCGCCTGATCCACACGACGCTCAACAACGTCGCGGAGATCGCGACCAAGAGCGAAGGCGAAGGCCTCTACAAGCAGGTCCGCGTCTTCTACCGCGGCATGGAAGACCAGTAGTTCCGGGCGCCTGACCCAGCGGGGCGCGTTGCCCCCCACTGGGTCATCGGGCTGCTGCGGGCTTCGGTCCCGGCCGCGCCGGGACCCCTTCGGGCCCTCCGCATCCCTGGCGCGCTTCGCGTAGCGCGCGATGCGCCGCGCGCACGATCGTCCTGTGCACACCTTGTGGATAAACCGGCTCTCGATGCCCTCAAGGGGACTTTCAGCGCCACCTGTTGTCTTCCCGGCGCCGTGACGCGTCCCGATTCTGCTCCAATCGCTCGCGTATTGTGCATTATAGTAGACAGAATACCCCGATTCGTTCGTGATCGACGGAAACCCGACGCTCTGAAACCCCCGAAAACCGCGCTCTCAGCGTGAGCACCGCTTCTGTGAGGTTTCAGTTGAATGTGAATACCCTGTGGATAACCAATGAAATCGCGCCGTTGTCGTCGCGGAAGGTTAGTAGTCGGCGGTGCGCTCGATGCCCGCGCCGCCGGACTCGGCCAGCGCGTCCAGGTGAGCGATCAGGATATCTGTCTTGAGGGCAGCCGCTTCCGGCCGATCCCAGAGGTTGTCGAACTCGCCGGGGTCGGTCTCCAGGTCGTAGAGCTC
>SKVA01000117.1 GCA_007129695.1 Spirochaetaceae bacterium
CTTCAGTTCGAGTATTCGTGAGACGAGCGCCCACGCTACACCACCTATCCCGATCAGCCCAACCCCCGCGATGATCACCTGCACGAGCACGGCATCGGACACCGTTCTGATCACGATCAGAACGCCGCCGAGGTACGCCGCGGCAAGCGCGATCACCACAAGCGCCGACAGAATCGCCGGCATGTAGTTCCGTTTCATTCCCGCCTCCGCGATTACTACCCGGCGACGCGCGGGTTATTCACGGCCGGGCGCGGATCTATTCCGGGCGGGCCGGTTTCGCTTGCCGGTTCGTGGGATCAGATTCGTGAAGAGGTGAGGAGCACGGCGAGCCGCGCACGCGTTTCGCGGGAGAAGAGCTCGTACGCGTCGCGGTCGACACCCTCGCGCGACGCGGCGCGTTCATCGATCCGGGCGATGATACGCGCGGGGTCGGCGTCGATCTGACCGCGCGCGATCGCGTCGATGATCGCGTTCCGGTACGGCTGGTCTCCGCGGAGCGCGACCAGGTCGTCGGCGTACGCGCCGTCGGACTTGCTCGTGTAGTCGAGCGGAGACGGCAGGCGCCACTCGTCGAACGGAACCTCCGATACCGCACGGGTCACGTCGCCGATCCTCAGCCGATTCTCCCCGTCGTACGTGAACCGATCGAGCAGCTCGTTCTTGCCGTCCTGGGGTACCGGCTCGAGCGTTTGGGTCACGGTATTCCACGCGGCAGCGTGCCACGCGTCGGGATCTTCGCGGGTCCCGCGACCGGAGGCGAACACGACGCGAACGATGTCACCATCGACTTCGAAGTACGACGTGGCGACGCTCTGTCCCGGCTGGAGCTCGTTGAGCAGCACGGCAAGCCGGTATAGTCGGGCGGCCGCCGTATCGTAGCGGTAGAGGCAGACGGTCTCGAACAGGCGCCGGACGCGTCCCCCGTCGGGCAACCGCGCGATGCCACGCGGCGCGCGGTAGAGCGTGTAGGAGGCCAGGAAGTAGATCGACTCATCGACGACCAGTCCGCCACTGAGCGACCGCGACGTGAGGACCTCTTCGGAGTAGAACCGCGACCCCATCGCGGGGCAGTCGGCGGCGGCAATGCTAATGAGAGCGAGTCCGAGCAATGCCAGGGACCATATGCGGTCGGGGCGGATCGCGCCAACGAGCCGTGTCACGATGAGAGCGTACTACGCCGGCAGTCGGCGCGCCAAGCGGTGTTCTCGCGGTCCTAGGTCAGCGCGGTATCCGCGTCATCACCGCCTCTGTCGATTGCGCCACTACCGCCCAGTCGTAGAGCATTACGTCGTCTGCGTTGACGAGCTCTCCCGACGGGAAGACGTAGAGGTTGCCGGTAGCCGGTGGGAGCGACGATCGGTAGAGCCGCTCCAGATCGCCGTCGCGGCCGATCCGCTCGGAATCGACGGCGTCGAACTCGATGCTCTGCGCGGCGTACCGCTCGAGCTCCTCAATCGCCGAGCGCGTATCGGGTTTCGGATCGGGCGCGGTCAGGAGGTTGGTCTGCTCTCCGGGATCGCGCTTCAGGTCAAACGCGAGCGGTGGGCAGTCGCGGAACCGGACGTACTTGAAGTCGCCGTGGCGAACCATCCGGAACTCGGTCCCGGCACCCCACCGCGGATAGAGGACGTCGCACGTCACCGGGACATCGTCTATCGGTTCGCCCGATAGGGCCCGACCCAGATCACGCCCCGACATGTCCGGCGGGACCTCCGCACCGGCGAGCCCGCACAGCGTCGGCAGGAGGTCGACCAGTCCAACGGGAGTCGAGCACGGGTGCACCGGCGCATCGCCGGTTCTCTGACCGGGGGTCGACACGATCAGCGGGACCCGCGTGCACGCGTCGTACCATCCGTTCTTCCACCAGACCCCGTGCTCGCCGGCCATCTCTCCGTGGTCGGTCGTGTAGACGATCACGGTGTTGCGGAGCGATCCCGACCGTTCGAGCCGCTCCAGGAGGTCGCCGACCACCTCGTCCAGGTAGCTCACGCACGCGAAATAGCCGAGCCTGGCGTTCATCATTTCGTCGTGATCGATAGCGTCGGCCTGAAACCCCGTACGCATCCCGACGCTCATCGGATGGTCGTACGCGTCACCGCCGGCGGCTACCTTGGGTTCGGTGATGCCGGCGCGCCGGTAGTGTTCGATCCATCGCTTCGGCGCGGTCAGCGGAAAGTGAGGGCGGCTGAACGACGCGCACGCGAACCACGGCGAATCGGGGTCGCTCGCCTCCTGTTCGCGCACCCATGCGACGGTCTCCTGCGCGACGACCTGCTCCTGGAGGAGGCTTTCAGGAATCCCGGTAACTCCCGCCTTCGCGGTGCGTACCCGCATCGTGTGGCGATCGGGGTCATCGATCGGTTCCCATTGGTGACCGGTCTTCCCGGTGAGATCGCCGTACGGCCGCGACTGGAACCCGGCAAACTGCGCGGTGCCACCCAGGTGCATCTTGCCGATCAGCGCGGTCCGGTACCCGGCGTCTCCCAGGAGCGACGCGACCGTCGGCAGCTCTGGCCTCAGGACCGATTCGTTCATCCACGCGCCGCAGGCGCGCGGTTCAAGGCCGGTCAAAAGCGATATCCGCGACGGCGTGCAGAGCGGCATCTGGCAGTACGCGTCGGTGAAGTGCGTACCGCGCGCGATCAGCGAGTCGAACGTCGGCGTCAGGACGGGTTCGCCTTCGGGTGAGCCCGAGCGAGCGCCAAGAAACCGGAAGCTGTGTTCGTCGCTCAGCAGAAAGAGGACATTCGGTCGGTTCATCGGGAGACTCCTTTGCGGTGTCGAGCGGGGCCGTCGGTGCGACAACCGGCACGATGGGCAGAACCGGTGGGCCGTGGGGCCCGGACTGACCATCCCCGATCATTGCACGCGTGAGCTATCCGGACAAGCGCAGGTCGACTACCCTCGGCATCGGTCGTGCCGATTGACCCTCCGCGTCACTGCGGCTACGCTGCCCCCGTGCGCGCGCTCGTGTTCGACAGGTTCGGCGACATCCCGATGGTTCGTGACGTCCGCGATCCGGCCCCGACCGATCACGGCGTGGTGGTCCAGGTCGCCGCAACCGGGCTGTGTCGCAGCGACTGGCACGGGTGGCAGGGGCACGACCCAGGTATCCGGCTTCCTCACGTCCCGGGGCACGAGCTCGCCGGTGTCGTTGTCGCCGCGGGTGGCACGGTGCGACGGTGGCATCGCGGTGACCGTGTCACGGTGCCGTTCGTGTGCGGCTGCGGATCGTGCGCGCAGTGCGTGTCGGGTAACCACCAGGTCTGCGATCACCAGACGCAGCCCGGCTTCACGCAGTGGGGATCGTTCGCGGAGTACGTCGCGCTCGACCACGCCGACGTGAATCTGGTGCGCATCCCGGAAGCGATCGACGCGGTCGCCGCGGCGAGTCTGGGGTGCCGGTTCGTCACCGCGTTCCGTGCGCTGGTCGACCAGGCACGGCTTGCACCCGGAGAGTGGCTCTCCGTCTACGGGTGCGGCGGCGTCGGGTTGTCGGCGATCATGATCGCGCGCGCGATCGGCGCGCGCGTGGTAGCGGTGGACATATCCGCCGAGCGGCTGGCGCTGGCGCAGGCGGTCGGCGCGGAGGTTATGGTAGAGGCGCAGCGCGAGCGTGGCGACGCTTCGGCCGCCAGGATACCACCCGGCATCGATCTGAGCGCGATCGCGCGGGTCCGCGACGCGACCGGAGGTGGCGCGCACGTGTCGATCGACGCGCTCGGGAGCGCGACCACCTGCTGGAGTTCGGTTGCGTCCCTTCGAAAGCGCGGACGTCACGTGCAGATCGGTCTGATGCTTGCCGACGACCGCGTTGCGCCGGTCCCGATGGACGCGGTCATCGCGAACGAGCTCGAACTCTACGGCAGCCACGGCATGCAGGCCCACCGCTACCCCGAGCTACTCGCGATGATCGAATCCAGCGCGATCGACCCGCGCAAGCTGGTGGGCAAGACGATCGCACTGGACGCCGCCGCGGCCGAACTCGCCGCGATGGACAGTTTCACCGGCGCCGGGATCACGGTGATCGACCGGTTCTGAGCCTGGACCGGCTGTGCGCGCCACCGGCCGGATCGGGTTGGCGATTCTGATGCGGCGCACCTCTTGACGTTCGCCGTTCGCGATCGGAAATTCTCGATCGTATTCACCGTACTACTTAATAGGTATCGGAGGTTGGCTGGTATGGCAAAGCAGCTGGTGTTCGATGAGTTCGCACGGCGCGAACTGATGGAGGGCGTCGAGACGCTCTCTCGCGCGGTGCGGATCACGCTCGGACCACGCGGACGCAACGTGGTCATCGGTAAGAAGTGGGGAGCTCCGACGGTCACGAACGACGGAGTCACGATCGCGAAGGAGATCGAACTTCCCGAGCCGTACGAGAACATGGGAGCTCAGCTCCTGAAGGAAGTCGCGAAGAAGACGAACGATATCGCGGGAGACGGTACCACGACGGCGACGGTCCTTGCCGCGTCGATTCTCCGTGAGGGCGTGAAGGGTGTCGCCGCCGGCCTCGACCCGATGGGCCTCAAGCGCGGGATCGACCACGCGGTAGAGATCGCGGTCGCATCGATCAAGGCGCAGGCAAAGCCGATCAAGAGCCGCGAAGAAACCGCTCAGGTCGCGACGATCTCCGCGAACAACGACCGGACGATCGGAGACCTGATCGCCGACGCGATGGAGCGCGTTGGGAAGGACGGGGTGGTCACGGTCGAAGAGTCGAAGTCGATCGACACGCACATGGAAATCGTCGAAGGCATGCAGTTCGACCGCGGCTACATCTCACCGCACTTCGCGACCAATCGCGACACGATGACGGCCGTCCTGGAGAACCCGTACGTCCTGATCCACGACAAGAAGATCTCCTCGATCAAGGACATCCTCCCCGTGCTGGAGAAGGTCGCGAACGCGGGCAAGCCGCTGCTCGTCCTCGCCGAGGACGTCGAGGGCGAGGCGCTGGCGACGATGGTCGTCAACACGCTGCGCGGCACGGTCAAGGTGTGCGCGGTAAAGGCGCCGGGCTTCGGCGACCGGCGTAAGGCGATGCTCGAAGATATCGCGATTCTCACGGCCGGGCAGGTCGTTAGCGACGAACTCGGCATGAAGCTCGAGGGCACCGACCTGTCGATGCTCGGGCGTGCAAAGTCGATCAAAATCGGTAAGGAAGAGACAACGATCATCGAAGGTGCAGGCAAGAAGCCCGACATCACCGGCCGGATCGAGCAGATCAAGCGGCAGATCGACGAAACCACCTCCGACTACGACCGCGAGAAGCTGCAGGAGCGCGTTGCGAAGCTCGCCGGCGGCGTAGCGGTGCTCAACATCGGCGCGGCGACCGAGGTCGAGCTCAAGGAGCGCAAGCACCGGGTGGAGGACGCGCTGTCGGCGACGCGTGCAGCCCTCGAAGAGGGGATCGTCGCGGGCGGCGGCCTGGCGCTGCTGCGCGCGGTGAAGGCGCTCGACAAGGAGAAGCTCGACGCGTGGAACGAAGATCAGCGCGCGGGGTTCAAGATCGTGCGGCGCGCACTCGAAGAGCCCACCCGGCAGATCGCGGTCAACGCCGGTCTCGACGGCGCGATCATCGCCGAGCGCGCGCTCCGGGAGAAGGAAGGCATCGCGTTCGACGCGCAGCGCCTGGAGTGGGTCGACGTCGTCAAGTCGGGAATCGTCGACCCCGCGAAGGTCACCCGGTCGGCGCTTCAGAACGCCGCGTCGGTCGCGAGCGTGCTACTGACAACCGAGGTCGCGGTCACCGACCTTCCCGAAAAGAAGAAGCCCGCCCCAGCCGCGGGTCCGGACGACTACGACTACTGATTCCGCAATGGGCCCGCGCCGGTACCGGCGCGGGTCGTCGTTACTGACGGCGCGGGATCACTCGCGCGTCGTGAGAAACGTTACCCACCTGATACCGGGACGCCCGGTGATATCGTCGGTCTGTTCGGCCCACAACGTGCGAAACCCGGCCGCGGCGTGAAGCCGTTCCCACACCACAGCGGGTAAACACGTGAACCGGCGACCCGAAGCGTCACGGTCATCGGCGTCGCGCCCCGGTCGCTCGGTGTTCACCGAATACGCGAAGACACCTCCGGGGCGCACGATCCGGGCAATCTCCGCGAAGAGAACCGGCAGCTGGTCGCGTTCAAGGTGCATGACCATCGCCCACGACATCACTGCGTCGAACGCGCCGGTTGGGAACGGCAATGACGCCGGCAGTGCCACACGGCTGAGCCTGCCGTCGAGCTCCGGGTGGAGCGTCCGGGCCCGCTCGAGCATCCCCGCGCTGCCGTCGACAGCGAGCACGTCGAACCCGAGCGCGAGAAGCCGCGCAGCGTCACGGCCACTCCCGCACCCGACATCGAGCACGCGGCAGCCTGGCGGTATCGCCGCGACGAACCGGTCAAGGGAGCGGGCATCTCCGACGCGTTCATACACGGCGGTCATCTCATCGACATTACCATCGTAAAACTCGAGGGTCGGTGTCATGCGAACACTCTATCACACAGGACCGGTCAGGTCGTGACGGTCGTGATCGGCATTGACGGCGAACCCGAACCGAGGCACTGTGTGATAGTGAAGAATATCACAGTTTCCGTGGATGATGAGGTGTATCACAGGGCTCGGATCCGTGCGGCGCTGATGAACACCTCCGTCTCGGCGCTCGTGCGAAACGCGCTCGCCGAGATCGCCGGATCGGAACTCGAGTTCGAGCGGCTTCGCGCGGAGGAAGAGTCGCTCCGGCGCCGGATCGAGGAGCGAGGCGTGATGTTCAGCGCGGCCGGCCGCGCGACCAGAGACGAGGCTCACGACCGGCGTGCGGTTCGTTGATACGAGTGTCCTGCTCTACAGCGTGAGCACCGACCCGGGCGAGCTCGACAAGGCCGCGATTGCAGCGCGGATACTAAGGGCACCCGACCTGGCGATGTCGGTCCAGGTGCTCCAGGAGTTCTTCGTTCAGGCGACCCGGCGCGGCGCGGGTAGATCGCTGTCCAGCGACGAGGCGCACGGGTTCATCGCCACCTGGCTCCGGTACCCGATTCTGGAGACGACGACCGATCTGATGCGCCGGGCGATCACGGCGTCTGCACGCTGGCAGATCTCGTACTGGGACGCGGCAATCGTGGAGGCGGCGCGATTGCTCGGATGCTCGCAACTCTTGACCGAAGACCTGAACGACGGACAGGACTTCGCGGGTGTCAGGGCCGTCGATCCGTTTCGGGCGGCACCGCCCGGGTCTACCCCGCCGACTGAAGCAACCGGGTGATGTGCGGGAGCTGCTCCCTGGTCGCGGCAGCGCCTTTTTCGATCACCGCGGGAATCTTGTCCACGTCGAACATCGACACCTGCTCGTCGAGCTCGGGGATGACCGGGAAGATCTCCGCGTGGTGCGCCAGGTTATGGAACGCGTAGGTCGCGTTCAGGATGTTGTTCGTGTAGATGCTGGTCAGCTGCTCCTGCACCGCGGTGATCGAGCGCATGCGGGTGCGGTAGCTCAGCGTGAACCCCATCGCGATGATGATGTCGGCGCCGTCCTGGATCGCGACGTCGACAGGAAGCGGATCGGACGCACCGCCATCGGTCAGAAGCCGGCCATCGATCTCCCAGGGGGGAAAGATGATCGGAATCGCGATGCTCGCCCGGATCGCCTGACGCACCGACCCTTGGGACAGGATCACCTTGTCGCCGCGATAGAGATCGGTGGCTACCAGCTTGAGCGGAAGGTCCAGATCGGCGAACTGGAGGTCGCCGTAGATGCGCTCCAGATTCTGGTTCAGCACCGTGTCGTCGACGAGTCCGCTTCGATCGTTGAACCGCAACGATCCGTCGCGCGATGCCTTCAGGTTCTCCCGATACCCCTGCATTACGTCGTCTGTCCATAGCGATTCCGACAGCGAACGCATCTTCTCCGCGCTCCAACCGCCGGCCACGGCCGCCCCGTAGAGGCTGCCGCCGCTGCATCCGACGACCGAGTCGACCGCGATACCAGCCTCGGTCAGTACCGACCACAGCCCGATCGCAGCGGCGCACTTCACTCCGCCCGACCCGATCACGAGCGTTACCCGGGGTCGCGTACTGACGGCCGGCCTCACGCGAAGCTCGCGATCGCTGCGTCGACGTCGTCGAACAGCTGCAGGATGCTCGTGAACCCGCTCAGAGTGAGCACCTTGAGGACGTCCGCGCGCACCGCGGCCAGCCTGATGTCACCGGCCTGTGCTCGGGTCGCCTTGGCCGCACCGAGCAGCACCCTCAGGCCCGCGCTGCTGGTATAGTCCACGCCCGCCAGGTCGGCGACGAGCCTGGTGCTGCCAGAGGACACCAGGTTGTCGATGTGAGATGAGAACTCGGCTGCGGTCGTCGCGTCGATACTCCCGACGGGAAGTACGACGACGACTCCGTTCGCGTCGCGGTTGGATATCTGCATGCTATGCTCCTTCAACGGGTTTGTGTTGCTCGAGTCGTTTCTCAAGGACCAGTTCGTTCCGTATGCCGTCGGGGGTCGTATAGGAGACCCGGTCCATCTGCGCCAGCATCAGATGTACACCGAGCCCGCCCTCCTGGCGGTCGGTCCAGCCGGTGACCAGATCGGGAACGGGCGCCCGGTCGGGTGGAAAGTGCGCGCCGTCGTCGCCAATCACCAGGCGCGCGAGTCCCTCGGGCTCTACGCTGAAGCACAGCGAGATCAGCCCGGCATCACGCCCCCTATAGCCGTGCTGCACGATATTCGCGCACACTTCGTCAGCGGACGACTTGAACGCGAACACGACTTCGTCGGACAGCTCGCAGTGGCGCGCCGCCGATTCGACAAACGCGCGGAGCTCGGGCAGCGTTTCCAGCCGCGCCTCGCGACAGATCGCGTGGCGGGAGGGGCCCGAACCGTCGAGCGTGCGTCGCAGCGCGATCAGCGTGATGTCGTCGAACTGCGGCTCGTCGCCGATGTGACGACGGATCTCCAGGTCGAGCTCAAAGAACATGCTGAAGATCGACGTCCACGGGTACGCGATCAGCTCGATGAGTCGCTCTTCGGTGAAGAGCAGACCCGACGGGCCGCGAGCGTCGGTGGTACCGTCGGTGAAGCAGATCAGGCAGTCGCCCGGCGCGAAGCTGTAGTGGGCCACGGTGAACTCCATGCCGGCGACCATGCCCACCGCGGGACCGGTCGGCGCGAAGCGGCTGACCACGCGCCCGCGCGCGTCGAGCATGACCGGCGGCTCGTGACCACCGTTGACGTAGTGAAACTCGCCCGACGCGGAGTCGAGCAACCCCATGAACAGCGTCGCGAACATGTTCGACCGCCCGTGGTACTCGGCGATGAAGTCGTTCGTTCGGCCGAACAGCCTTCGCAGCGCGACGGACGGATCCTCATCGCCGGATACGTGTACGCTGAACGCACGGATCAGACTGCGGAAGAGCACCATGAACAGCGCGGCACCGACCCCCTTGTCGCACACATCCGCAATTACGAACGCGGTGAACGGGGTGCCGGGCACGCTGAAGGCGTCGTAGAAGTCACCGGCCACCTGGCGCGCAGCCTTGAACTCGGCGGCTATCTCCCATCCGGTGAGATTGGGTAGTCGTTCCGGGAAGAAACCCGACTGGATCTGCCGCCCAATCTCGAGCTCGTTTTCGACCGCGCTCAGAGCGGCTTCGGTCTGCGCGTGGAGCCTGGCGTTGTCGATTGCCGTCGCGATCTGGCTCGCGATCGTCTCGGCCAGCTCGACCTCCGACTCGGTGAACACGTAGAACGGGTCGATCGCGGGCATTCCGATCGTTCCAATCGCCTCACCGCGGCTGAGAATCGGCACGATCATCAGTGCGCGGGTCCCACGGGCGCGGGAGATCTCGGAGAGCGTGCCACTTCGCGGGTCGTTCTGCGCGTCCTGAAGGACGAGCGGCTTCTGCGTCCGGATCACCTCCTGCGACGACGGGTTACCGGCGAACGGCAGCACCATCCCGAGCGCGCTCGGCTCCTCCGGAAATGGGGAGTGGAAGGCAACGACTTCCAGGTTCTGGCGGTCGCGTGTGATCAGCGCGACGCCCGCGTTCCTGACCGGGTAGATCCGCGTCAGTTCCTCGCACACCGACCGAAGCACCGTGTCCAGGTCGAGCGTCCGGCTGACCGTAGCCGCAACCCGGTTCACCGCTCGGAATCGTTCGGTCTGCGCCTCTGCCGCATCCTTCGCGTCACGCAGCAGACTCTCCGCGCGGATCCGTTCGGACACGTCGCGAATGAGCCCACGCGATCCGCATACGACTCCGTCGCGAATGACCGGCGAAATCGAGATCTCGCCGGGACGCGGGTCGCCGTGAACGGGGCGGAAGAAATACTCGAAACGGGGCACCGGCCCGCGCGTCCGGTAGAGTTCGCCAAAGTTGTGGTAGAGAGCGCGAATCGAACGCAGATCGGTGAAGCGGCGGAAGTTGCGGCCGATCACCGCGGCGCGGTCGGGTAGCCCCAGATTCTCGTAGAATGCGCGGTTGGCGTAGGTGATGACACCGCGCGGGTCAGCCTCGAAGTAGCTGTCCTGGAGCGTATCGAGCACCGATTCGAGCGCCTCGCCCGTGGGCGCGAGATCGCTCTGTCCGGGCCCGGAGTCTGCGTTGCGAGCGCCGCGCACCAGGCGAACAAGCACAAGCACGGCGCCACCCACCACCAGGAGGTACGAGTACGCCGCGTGGACGATGAACAGAGGCGCAGTCCGGTGCGACAGCGCTACGAAGGTATCCGACTCGACCATAGCGGAGTCGACGAAGAAGAGCCCGTGCAGTCGATTCGTCAGGAATAGGCCGTACAAGAGCGCAGGCGGCGCCCAGATCCATCGTCGGAGCCGGGCGAACCTGTTGTCCGATATCCTGCTCATCCGGAGCGCAAAGAGAAACCATGCGGTCGGCACCACCATGATCGCCGCAAGACGTATCGAGCTCCAGACTGCCTGCCACGAAGGGTCGGGGCTCAGAAGCTG
Source organism: Spirochaetaceae bacterium (assembly GCA_007129695.1). GTDB lineage: Bacteria > Spirochaetota > Spirochaetia > DSM-27196 > SLST01 > SLST01. The sequence goes on from SKVA01000117.1 coordinate 10,956, forward strand.
GATCGCACCGGCAAGCGCTACCATTGAGCCGGCGTACATAGTAGTGATGAATGCGCGAGCACCCGCCGCGCGCCGACCGCGCAGCTGGACGGACAACGCGACCAGGGCCGCCAGGGCCGCGGAAGCAATCTGCCACATCAGAAGAGGGTTGGGCTGGAGCGCCATCCCGGTGATGATACCGATGTTGATAGATATAGTCACTTATTTGCACGCGTTTTTTGGACATGCCGGCGCGACCTCCGCCGGGTCGTCGAGCGCACCGGGGTCGGGTATACTCCCGGAATGGACACCAGCTGTATCCTCGTTCTCTTCACGTCCAAAGATGGAAACACCGCGCAGATGGCCGAACTGGTCGAGGAGGGAGCCGCATCGGTACCACTCACCGACGTGCGCAGGCTCCGTACCAGCGAGGCGACGATCGACGATCTCTACTGGGCCGAGGGCGTTGCGTGCGGGTCGCCGACCAACCTGGGTCTCCTGAGCTGGGAGATGAAGCGGTGGTGGGATGAGGTCGCGCTGGACGCATGGGCGAAGATCGACGGCAAGATCGGGTGCGCGTTCAGTTCCGAAGGCGGGCTTGGCGGCGGCGCCGAGCTCGCGTGTCAGTCGATGATGACCGTGATGCAGAACTTCGGCATGCTGACCTTCGGCGTCACCGACTATGTCTCAAACGGCTACACGCTCCACTACGGAGCCACGGCAGCCCGCGCACCGCGCGATGAACGGGACCGCGAAACCTGCCGCCGCCTGGGCCGCCGCCTGGCCGAGTTCGTCGGCTGCTACGTCCACGCCCGCCACGACCTCCACCCGAACCACGCCGCGTACGCACGGTTCCCGTGATCGGGGAGCTGATTCGCACGCCGGGTCGGAATGCTTCCGTCGTGGACCCAAACCGGAGGACATCATGCCGTACGTGATGGTAGACATCGAGGCCGATGGTCCGATACCGGGAGACTACTCGATGATTGCGTTGGGCGCGGTTGTGGTCGAACCTGGGCTCGAATCGAGGTTCCGGATTCTCATCAGGCCGATCTCCGACCGCTTCATCGCCGACGCGCTGGCGGTGTCCGGCTTCACGAGAGAGGAATGCTTCGGCCCCGACTTCGCCGATGGCGCGACCGCGATGGAGGCCTTCGCCCGATGGGTGGAAGAGCACGCAACGCCACGTCCGATGTTCGTCTCCGACAACAACGGCTTCGACTGGATGTTCGTCGCGTGGTACTTCCACCACTTCCTTGGGCACAATCCCTTCGGCCACAGCTCGACCAACCTCGGAAGCCTCTACAAGGGACTCGCCCGAGACATGAGGAAGAGCTTCAAACGCCTGAGGGAGACGCCGCACACGCACGACCCGCTCGACGACGCGATCGGGAACACGGAGGCGATGCTCAAGATCCTCGAACAGATGCGCTGAGCCCCCTCCCGGAAACCGCGCGAATCAGCGGGCCGCGGCGTCGCGATCGGGTCGTTGGCGCAGCGACAACCACAGCATCACGGCCAGGAGGGGAATCAGAATGTAGTTCCCCACGCCTCCGGGAGCGGTTCCGGCGATCTCTATCGGCTTGACCCGGGTCAGGACCAGGCGCGCCGCGTATTCCACGAGCGCCAGCGCATAGAGGAGCGGCATGAGCGACCGGTACCGCAGGAGTGCAACCACGTAGACGATCCCGACGATCAGCTGCGAGAGGCCCCAGAGCGCGAAGAGGTGGACCACCGTCGCCGCGCCGTTCGCGGTGAAGGAATCGAGCGGTATCGTCGCGATGCTCTGCGCGCCACCGTCGGGCGCGACGATGTGAACCAGGCTGCGCGCGACCGTCACGACGGTGAGCAGAATGAAGAAGTAGAATGCGAGTCGCGATCCGCGGTATTCATTGTCGATGGTGCCGGGCAGCAGGCTCATACCTTTGCCTCCCGTCGCCGGGCGACGACGAAATAGACGAACGTCACGATGCAAACCACGAAGTAGACGAGCATCATGTACTTGCCGTTGAACTCCGACTGCATCGAAACGCCGTTGAGTCTGATCCCGACGATGCCGACGAAGTACGCGACCGGGATGATCCCCAGGATGTACCCGGCAATCTCGCGCGCCCTGAAGGCCACCAGGAGATAGAGCGCGCCGGTGAGCAAGTTGGAGTTCCCGAAGATCCCCAGGAGCATGAGCGCGTCAGGGTGCGGTGCGATTCGAGCGATGTTCTCAGCGGCCCAGCCCAGGACGAAGGTGTGCATGACACCCCTCACCAGGTCCACGAATCCCAGAACGATCAGAACCGTTCGTGCCATGGCAACTGGCCGTGAGTTGTCTGTCATCGTTACCCTCATCTGGTTTTAGAGTACCGTCGTGCAGCGGCTGACTCAACTTCTGATGGACAAGTGAAACAGGATCCGCGAGAATGCACCGTGAAGCGCCTGAAACAGATATACGAGAGTCGCAGGCTCATCGAAGAGGGCTTGGTCCGCGTGGCCCGAAAGAAGCCATACGCAGCGGTGAGCGTATCCGACGTCGCGGCCGCGGCGGGAGTCTCACGCACAACGTTCTACAGACACTTCGCGAACAAGCGTGACGTGCTCCTGTCGTTCCTGGGCAGGATAGCCGGTGAAGTCCTGACCGAGGAGGTACCAGATGTCCGGGAGCTTGCTCGCCGGAGATTCGCGTTCATCGCCGACCATCCGGAGCTTCCGGCTCTCCTGGCCGATCCGGAGATCCAGGTCGTCTTTCGCGAGTTCCGCCGCGACGTGAGCAGCAGGATCTCCGTCCCCGCCGGCACGCACTCAACTGAGTTCGCGCGC
>SKVA01000333.1 GCA_007129695.1 Spirochaetaceae bacterium
TCCGGCTCGGCGTGGATGCGGCGCAACGCTCGCGAGACGGCTATGACAAGCGGCAGATCGGTTCCGGCCATAGGTGAAAGTTACTACTAATTAGTAGTATTGGCAAACTGTTTCGCTCCGATCGTGGCGGCTTGAACCACCGCTTCATATGAGTTACCATTCATATGAGTGAAACGGCATATTCGCCCGCGACAGCGGGCGCAATCGCGATGCCAAACGGAGAGCACGCATGACAAGAGTTCTGGCCATCTGCATCCACAACAGCGCACGCAGCCAGATGACCGAAGAGTACCTGCGACTCGCCGCCGGCGACCGCGTACACGTGGAGAGCGCCGGTATCGAACCGGGGTCGGTCAACCCGGTGGTCGTAGAGCTCCTGAAGGAAGACGGGATCGACATCAGCGGCAAGGCGACGCGCAGCGTCTTCGACCTGCACAAGGCGGGCGCGACGTTCGACTACGTGATCGCCGTGTGCGACGCGGAAGCCGCCGAGCGGTGTCCGATCTTCCCCGCCGAAAAGAAGCGCCTCCACTGGCCGTTCCCCGACCCGTCGAAGGCGACCGGAACCATGGAGGAGAAGCTCGCGTACATCCGTCCGATCCGCGACCAGATCAAGGCGAAGGTCGACGAATTCGTCGCGTCGCTGGAAATGTAGCCCAACCGAGGGAGCGACGGTGCGCGACGACCCGTGGCGCCGCGCTGCTTTCGCGCCGCTTACCCCACCACCAGCAGCGCAACCGTCGCGGCCGCCGGGAGCAGCCAGGCGGGCAGCGACCAGTCCAGAACGCGCCGGCCGTTGTACGACGCGAGCGGGAAGAACACGGTGAGCGCATCGAAGATCGCCAGGTACCGCGCGAACAGGAGGCCGGTTGTCAGAAGCTCATCCACGCGCGGAGAGAGCCCGACGTACGACTGTACGGCCCAGATCGTCCAGCCGACGATCAGGACCGAAACGACGCCCGCAAACGCGATCGGCCCGAGTCGCGAGAGTTCGCGACGGTACGAGTAGTCGTCGCTCCGTGGATACCAGGAGCCGGGGACCGGTAGAATCCCGCCGAACACCGCGGTGATGACGAGCGACAGGACGACGCCCGTGTCCCAGCCGCGGTACTCAACGGGGAGTCGCACCGCGGCGGCGGCCGCGTACATCGACAGCGAGCGAACGCCGATGAGCACCAGCATCGTCACGGGTACGTACCAGAGCCGATGGAGATCGGCGAACGGCGCCAGACCGGCCCAGCGCAGGTAGACCAGGTAGCCGATCAGCGTGTTTGCAGCGAGCACACCGACCCACGCGGCTGCCGATGACGACGACCGTGTGGCGGCGGATTCATTGCCGGTGCTCGCGTCGCGGACCCAGAGGTAGTGCCCCAGATCCATCCCGTGGCCGATCCCGAACCAGACCAACGGCAGGCCGACCCCCCACCGACGCACCTGATCGGCAAACGGCACGCGGACGTACCCGCGGGTCGCGAAGAGCTTGCTCGAACTGACGTTGTACCCCTCAACCTGCGCGAACCACGTGGTGCACCCCTGTTCGGTGAACCACTCCCCTGCGCGGTCGACGAGCGCCTGCGCAGCGCCCATGCCGCGAGCCTCGGGCGCGGAGAAGATCCATTTGACGTGCCCCCCCACGCGGCCGCCGGGGAGTCGGAGCGTTCCCAGGCAGACCCCCGCGACGATCGCCCCGTCGTGCTCCGCGACAAAGGTCTGCTTCCCGAGCGAAAAGAAGAGCCACCCGATCGGGTTGAAACACCGCCGCGCGAGCGCCTTCACCGCCGGCTCCTCACCGGGCGCCATTGGCCGAATCGTCAGATCCATGCGCAGAGGATACGGCAAGCGATCGCGACGGGCAAACGGCCCGCGCGAGCGGCTCCTCCTCGCCGGCGTCCAGTAGAACTGGCGACCGATCCGCCCCCTACCCCGCCGCGTGCCCGAGCGCCGCGACCAGCCCCGGAACCTGGTCGGCACCGGCCGGTACCTGGAGGCTCGAGTTCGTGAAGTCGGCGCCGATCGGTTCGGCGCGTCCGCCCAGGTATTCGGCGAAGAACGCCTCGGCGATCGCGAAGAAGGAGAGCCGGTTCTCCGGTCGGGCAAAACCGTGCCCCTCGTCCGGGTAGAGCACGTAGACGACCGGGATACCCTTCGCCTGCATCGCCGAGACGATCTGGTCCGACTCGGCCTGCTTGACGCGCGGATCGTTCGCGCCCTGGCCGATCAGAAGCGGTTTGCGGATGCTGTCGACGCGCGTGAGCGGGCTGTGCCGGGTCAGGAGCTCTCGCCCGGCGTCGGTCTGGTGATCTCCGACGCGCGTCTTCAGCATGTCGAGCATCGGCTTCCAGTACTCGGGGACCGACTCGAGCAGCGTGATCAGGTTGGAGGGCCCGACGATGTCGACCCCGCACGCGTAGACGTCGGGGTAGAACGCGAGTCCGGCGAGCGTCGAGTAGCCGCCGAAGCTGCCTCCGGTTATGCCGACGCGCGAGCGGTCGGCGATGCCCTTCGCCACCGCCCACTCGACCGCGTCGATCTGATCTTCCAGGATCTTGCCGCCCCACTCGTTGTTACCGGCGTTCGTGAAGCGCTTGCCGAATCCGGTGGAGCTGCGGAAGTTGACGCTCATCACCGCGTACCCGCGGTTGGCGAGCCACTGGTGCGTCGCGTCGAACCCCCAGTGATCGCGCGCCCACGGTCCGCCGTGCGGCTGGAGCACGAGCGGAACCGGGGTGTCGGGGATCCCTTCGCCATCGGCGTCGGTGCCCGGCGGCAGCGACCAGTAGACCACCATGTCGAGTCCGTCGCGCGTCGCGATCGTCGCGGCGTGCATCTGCACGAGCGGTAGCCCCTCGAGCGCGGGCCGGTTCGTGAACAACAGCGTTGCGTCGCCGGCTCGCGAATCGTAGAGGTAGAACGGAACCGGACCGTTATCGGTCGTGTACGCGACGATCCAGAACCGGTCGTCGAGCGATCGCGACGCGACATCGACGTCGCCCCGGGCAACCTGTGCGAGCCGTGTGAGGTGCTCCGCGATCGACGGGTCGAGAATCTGCCACCGCTTGCGCTCGTAGTCGAACGCGACGGCCTGTACGGTGAGGTCTCGCGGATGCGTGATGACGCCGCCCACGTCGGCGCGCTCATCTGCGGCCAGGAGCGTGCGCTCACCGGTAGCAACGTCGGTCGCGAAGAGCGCCGACGTATTACGCCCGCGGCTGTCGATCGCATAGAGGGTCTTCAGCTCGCGGTCGTACCCGATCGTGTCGGTCGTCAGCGAGTCCTCGGCGGGGATCGTGTCGGCCGCAACCCACTCGCCGTCGTCGTACCGGTGCACGGTGACACCGCCATCGGCGGTCATCTCGTAGCCCTCTCGGACCTGGAACCGATGGTCGGTCAGGAGCTGCACGAAGCGATCGTGCTGCAGCACGAGCTCCATCTCTCCGGTCAGGATGTCGAGTCGGTGGATATCGTGGTACTGCGATGACCGGTTGTTGAGCGCGACCAGGACCTCGTGAGGAAAACCGGGCGACGCGTGCTGGACGCGCGCCTGGATCCCGTCGAACGGGGTCAGGTCGACCGGCGGGCTCCCGTCCAGGTTCGCGCGGTAGATCCGCCAGTTCTCGTCGCCGCCCTTGTCCTGGATGTAGAGCAGGTGCTCGTTCGTGTACGCCCACGCGAAGAATCGGATCCCGCGGGAGGTGTCGTTCGTCACCGCGCGCGCGGAGGCGATGTCGTCGCGCGGTGCGACCCAGACGTTCAGCACGCCGTCGCGCGGCGCGAGCCATCCGATATGCCTGCCATCGGGGCTGACCCGAACCATCGCGCGGTCGGGGTTGCCGA
>SKVA01000094.1 GCA_007129695.1 Spirochaetaceae bacterium
GATCCGCGCTCGTTCGCTGCGCGCTACCCGCTCGCTTCCGACGGAGTATCGACGACCGACCCCGACGCGTACGCGGTCGGTCTTGAGGGTCGATCGCGGTTCGATCTGGTCGCCCGTACCGCGGTTGCGTCCGACCGGATCACGCTCCCGGCCGACTACGTGCCGGGATCGGTCCGCGTGACCCGTAACGGACGCAACGAGACCGGTTTCACGATCGATCCGACCGGCACGTTACACTTCGACCCGCCGCTCGGCGGCGCCGACGTCGTGGACGTGCGCTACCGCGTCACCGGGGCGGGGCCGTCGGACCTGGTGTTCGCCGCCGGCAACCGTATCGCGGTCACTCCGGCGCTCACGATCGACGCCGCGCTCGCGGCCCGATTCACTCCGGGGTCGGGCCGGTACACGTCGCGCGCCGATGAGTCACCCGGCTACATCGTCGCGTCGACGCAGATGGAGTTCGATAGTTCGCACGCCGATCGGCCGGTCTGGACCGACGCGGGAAATCTGCGCAGCACGGTGCGCGCGGCGGTGAGCGCGTCGTCGGCCGATACGACCGGGGTGCTGCGAATCGACGGTATGGACGACGCTACCGCGACCGTACCGATCGCACCATCGCGGCTCCTGCCCGCACCGCCGCCGAAAGTCCCTCCGGGCGGCGGCAGCCCGATCGACGCGTCGAACCGCGGTAAGCTCTTCTACCGCGACTACTATCGCCTCGAGCCGTTTGGCGGCACGTCGCTCGGTCTCTACACGCTCTCCGCTGCGCCCCCGCGTGAACCCTACGCCGAAGGCGGACGGACCGGCCCCTACCTCGCGCTCGACGCGACGCTCGGGCCTGTTGCCGTGATCGAGTACGACCTACCCGACGGGGGCGACGGCGCACCGACCGCCGAATGGGTCGGCGCGCAGCTACGACTGCCCGCGGACGCAGACCTGTCGCGCGTGACGACGCTACGAATACCGTATAGATTCGACGGCGACGCCGGAACAACGCTCTTCGTTCAGATCGGCGCGATCGCCGATGACGTCGACGCCGACGGCGCGCTCGACTCGGGCTTCGGCGGGTTCTCATTCTTCGACGCTCGGCTCGGCACGACGCTGACCGCCGGCATCCCGCAGGCCGGCACGGTGCTCTCCGAAGACGCGCGCGGCAACGGCGTCCTTGACCCCGAGCTCCCCGATCGAATCGTCACGCTCGACTACCCGTCGCTCGCGAACGGGGTATGGGAGCAGATAGAGATCGAACTGTCGGCTCACGATCGGCGGGTGCTCGCGGGCTCATCCTCGCGTCCGATCGCGGTGCGGTTCATCGTGCGGCGGAACGCGCCTGGGCAGCTCGGCGGCAGCCTCGCGGTAGGTCGAATCGAACTCGGCGGCTCGGGGTTCGACATCGCGACGCCGGGCGCGCCTGCGACTCCGTCACCGGTGGTCACCGTCGAACGCGTCGACGAAGCGACCGACGCGATCGCGTCGTCGCGACCGCTGTCGTCCGACTTTCCCGACGTCGCGCGGCGCTTCAGCGAACGGGACCGGCCGAACCGGGTGCTCCGCACGCGCTGGTCGGGCATCGATACCGGCACGGTAGAGCTACGCACGCCGGTCGCGGTTGCGTCGTCGTCCTACCGGAGCATGCGGATCTACGCGCGCAACGTCGGCTCTGCTGCGGTCACACTCGCGTTGTCGGCGCTTGACGAGGGTGGCCGGACGATCGCGTCGTCGCACTCCGTGGTCGAACCGGGACTGTGGGTCGCGATCGATGCTCCGCTGCCGACGGCGGACGACGCCGTGATAGCGACTATCGTTGTCGGCGCATCGGGGGCCGACACCGGCGACATCTACCTTGACGAACTGACGTTCTGGGACGCGCGTGGCGCGGTCGGCGTGGTCGCGTCGATCGATGTCGACTGGAGGCCCCTCTGGCGACTCACGGCGGATGGCCACGACCTGATCGACGACGTCCGGATCAGACACTCTATGAGTGCGCGATCGGCCGGCTTCGCCGACGGGCTTGCGGCCGAGCCGCTCGGCCTGTCAACATCGTCGCGCGTCGATGCGTCGGTGCTGGCCGCCGACCTCACGGTCGGCGTCGATACGGCGATACGCGATGGGTCGACCGGGTTCGGACCACACCACGCGGTGGTCCTTCCGCTGTTCGACGGACTGCTGAAGATCAGCGACGCGTTTCGCCGCGCGACCGGGGCGCTCGGGGAGCGCGCGTACCACGAGACGTCGGTCGCCGCGACGATCGGTACCATGGGCACCGCGGGCGCGACGTGGTCGACCGATCGAACCAACGAACGAGCATCGACCTGGCGGGTACGCGCCGCCGCGCCGGCCGCCGGCGCGGCGGCATCGCTCGAGATGGCGCTCGACGAGCGGACGGCGATCGAAGCCGGTCACCCGCGACCCGGCTACGCGGCCGAATGGGCCGACACGCTCGGTGACATCGTGTCCGACAGCGACGCGTATCGCCGCCACGTAGCCTTCGCGGCCCGGTCGCGGATCGACCGGCCGGTTCCCGGCGCCCCGGTCGGGCTATCGGCCGCGGTCAGCGGTGCAACGACGGCGTCGACGCCGACCCGCCGCCAGGACGTCGGGCTCAGCGGATCGGTCGGCTTCCCGATCACCGTGGCGCCCGGCGCGACGATCACGCCGACCGCCGAACGGTCGATCCGGCTGTCGCATCCGGGTAGCGCGACGTCGTTCGGTGACGACATCGCGACCGGCGCGTCGCTCCTGCGCTCGATCCCCATCGCGTTCACGATGGTTCCGTTTGCCGAGATCTTTCAGGCCGGCTATACCGGTCGGTTCGCCGAGGCAACACCGGCGGCACTCTACGCGGCCTATACACCCAGGATCGGGGTCGAGTTCACCCGACGGACGGTAAGCACGCCGTGGAGCCTCGTTCTTCCCGCGTCGGCGGGCGTGACCGTCGCGCGTCCGGCGGTGCGCGACCAGGACTCTGCGCGATCGTCGCACGAGATCGACGCGCGCGCCTCGTTCTTCGCGCCGAACCTGTTCGGGAGGCTCGGTACCGTCGGGCTGTTCGGGTTCTACGACACCGATGAGTTCCAGACCCGTGCACGCGTACTCATCGTCCGCGCCGACGACGGATCGGTCGCGTCCGAGACCGATCTCAACTCCAGAGTCGACATCGCGTGGCGCGACGGACGAAGCGCTCGCGTCGCGCAGGTCGTGAAGGTCACGACACCAGCCACGACCCCGGCGCGCGCGGATCTGTCGACGGACACCGTGCTGAGTTATCGCTGGCGTGCCGAGTTGCCGGTCGCGGGTCCGTCGTCCGACGGCAGTGTTCGGCCGCGGGTCGCCTGGATCCCCGACGGGGCGTTCATCGAGCATCAGGAGCGCGTGACGCTGCGATGGGACCGCGCTGCCGCGGCGATGTGGTCCGTACTCATCGCGCACGAGTCCGCGCTCGTGCTGCCGGGCGGGTCGCGCGTGCGCGCGTACGGCGGTATCGGCGTCGCGTCGTACTCGGGTCCGGCAGAGTACTCGATCATGGGATTCGAGGTCGGAATCGAAGGAACCCTCCGCTTCTGACGCCATTCCCGGTGGCGGGTACTCTCCAGACAGAGATGACCGGACTCCTTGGTTTTTTCGCGGTGACGCGGCTATACTGGTGCAAGAGGGGGCTACATGCGATTTCGTTCAACTCTTGCAGGCATACTTGTCGTGCTCACGGCGACTCTGTTCGCGCAGGAGACACCATCGCCGCAATTCGGTCTGGGGCTGTCGATCGGGGCGCAGAGTTTTCCGAATCCGGCATTCACCGGTGAAGACGGCCAGCCCGAGCTGATCACCTACCA
>SKVA01000317.1 GCA_007129695.1 Spirochaetaceae bacterium
CCGCAGCACCCGACGCACCGCACCGCCTCCATGCTGAACTCGCCATCGTCGGTGGTCTGATTCGTTCCGATACCCAGGAGACTCTCGAGCTCGAAGATCAGATCCTCACCGCCCTTCAGATAGCACGCGGTACCCATGCAGACCGCGATCTTGTTTCTGCCCGGCTTCTCAAGCTTGAAGAAGTGGTAGAACGTGATCACGCCGTAGATCTTGGCGAGCGGCACGTCGATCTCGTGCGCGAGTGCGAGCGCGATTTCACGCGGCACGAATCCGTACTCCTGCTGGACGCGGTGTAGAATCATTATGAGGTTGCCCGGCCGGTCTCGCCACGTTTCGATGAACGAGCGCAGTTCGGCCGACAGTTTTGTCTCTTCGGTGACAGGCATGGAACCTCCGTTGGTTTGTCCCTATGGTACAAGATTTATCGATATGCTTCAAGTATCGAGACGAAAAACTGTATGATATGCCAGCCGACACAATAATAGCGCCAATGAGTCCTTTATACTCGACACTAGTCGTATTATCTACTATTGTTGTGACTAGAGGTGCATAATGGAAGACAGAATCCACCGGCCGATGGTTCTCCGTCTTGCCCGGTACCTCCGCGTACTCGACAAGCTGAAGGGACTCGGGTTCGTGAAGGTCTTTTCGAACAACCTCGGCGACGCGATCGGGGCGACTCCGGCGGTCGTGCGAAAGGACTTTTCGGTTATCGGTGTATCCGGCAACAAACGGGGCGGCTACGCGATCGACTCGCTGATCGATCGACTGGTCGAGGTGCTCGGCAAGAACGACACCGAGCGCGTCGTCGTGGTTGGTACGGGCCGAATCGGGAGCGCGCTGATGAACTACCGCGAGTTCGTGCGCGAGGGTCTGCGAGTCGTCGCCGGATTCGACACGAACGAAGCGCTGATCAACCGCGACGCGACGGTTCCGGTCCTTCCGATGAGCGAGTTTCCCGCCTTTGTAGCGAAGCATGCCGTGAGCGTCGCCGTGCTGGCTGTTCCCGACGCGGTCGCAACGAACACGTTCGAGTTGATGGTCGACGCCGGCATCAGAGGCGTCCTGAACTTCACGTCGGTCGAGCTGAAGTGCAGCGGCGCGTGCGACGACACCGGGTGCGTCGCCGAATGCACGGTTCACAACGTCAACATCGGGCTCGAGATCGAAAACCTGTTCTATATGATCCGGCTGAAGCGCGACTTGGTGACCGCCGTTCCAACCGAGGAGTAGATGAACACTCTCCCGATCGGCACCGAGGATTCGCCTGCGTTCCTGATCGAACTCGTGTACCGGCTCAAGATCAAGGACGCGATGACCACCGACCTGATCGTGTCGCGCATCGACGACCCGTTGCGCTCGATCCAGAACCTCATGAAGGAGCACCAGGTCACCGGTATCCCGATCGCGGACGGAAAGCGACTTCTGGGGATCGTCAGCATGGACGACGTGATCAGAGCACTCGATGAGGGGTACATCGACGACCCGGCCGGCGACCGGATGACGCGACAGCTCATCGTGCTCGAAGACGACATGCCGCTCAGCTTCGGGATCTCCTACATGGACAAGTACCGCTACGGCAGGTTCCCGGTGCTGAACCGCGAAAAGGAGCTCGTCGGGATCATCACCAGCCGTGACATCCTGATCGCGCTCCTGGTCGAGTTCAACAAGGATGCCGAGCGACGCGAGATGACCGAGCTCGAATCTCCAACCAACGAGAGTTTCAGGCGCGAGTATAGGGTCCGCAAGTTTGATTTCGAGCACGCGGGCAAACCCACCGGCGATGTCAAGATCGAGCTCAAGAAGGCCGGGCTCGACCCCAGGTTGATCCGGCGTGTCGCGGTTGCATGCTACGAGCTCGAGATGAACCAGGTGGTGCATTCGGTCGGAGGAACGATCAGCGCCCGCCTGTCGCCGACCGAGATCGAGATCGTCGCGAGCGATCGGGGCCCCGGAATCCCCGACATCACGCAGGCGCTTGTCGAAGGGTTCTCGACCGCGACCGACTGGATCCGGTCGCTCGGCTTCGGCGCCGGAATGGGCCTCGCCAACGCGCGTCGCGTCTCCGATGAGTTCGACATTTCGAGCAGCACCGAAGGCACCACAGTCTGCTGCCGATTCAACATAGTCAACGAACCCCGAACAGGAGAACCCGATGACGCTCAATGAACTGTCCGGACCGCTCGAACTCGAGATGATCACCGGCTCGCCCGATACCGAGATCACCGGTGGCTACACGTCCGACCTGCTCAGCGATGTGATGGCGCATGCGGTGGAAGGATCGGCCCTGATCACGATCCAGGCGCACAATAACGCGGTAGCGGTCGCGAGCCACGTCAATCTGCCCGCTATCAACCTGTGCAACAGCCGCCCGGTAACCGACGACATGCTCGCGAGCGCTCAGCAACACGGGATCGCGGTCTGCCGGTCGCCGCTCGACCAGTTCACCGTGTCCGGGATCCTCTACTCGCTCATGGAGCCGAGGGTTCCCGGGCGCCCGGGGACCGGGCAGAACGCCGGTTGACGATCCGGGCGGATCTCCACGCGCACAGCTGCCTGAGCCCGTGCGGTGACCTGCGGATGTCGCCGCTCGCGCTCGCGCGCGCCGCGTCGGCCGCGGGTCTGCAGATGATCGCGCTCACCGATCACAATACTGCCGAAAACGCCCCTGCCTTTGCGCACGCGTGCGAGCGGTTCGGGATATGCCCGGTCTTCGGCGTCGAGGTCACCAGCAGCGAAGAGGCGCACGTCCTCGCGCTGTTCGCCGATCCGTCGACCGCGGTCGACTTCGGCAGGGTCGTCTATGAGTCGCTGCCCGACATCGCGTTCGACCCGGAGAGCTACGGAGACCAGGTCGTCGTCGACGATGACGAGATGGTCGTGGCCGAACTGTCGAAGTATCTGATCGGCGCGTCGTCTCTGTCGATGGCGGAACTCGGTGCGATGATCCATCGGGCCGACGGGCTTTTCGTCCCTGCGCACATCGACCGGGCGTCGTTCAGCGTCTGGTCGCAGCTCGGCTTCCTGCCGCCGGACAGGTACGACGCGGTAGAGATCGTAGGTCGGTCCGATCGAATCGCGTTCGACGGCTTCACCGCGATCACGTCGTCAGACGCGCACGAGCCCGAACAGGTCGCACAGCGTTACGTCAGCTTCGACGCCGAGCGCCCAGGCTTCGAGGAGCTGCACGCGGCGATCCGCGCGGGGCGCATTACGCTTCACGGGCTGACAGAGTAGGCCCGGTGCGGTACGCTGGTAGAATGCGTTCGGGCACGATCGGGGCAATACTGCTGTGCGGGCTTGCGATGGGGAGTGTACCCGACCTGGGAGCGCTCGACGCGATCGCAGTGCTTGCCGATGTAGTGATGCGAAACGAGACCGACGCGGCGGGCGTCGACGCGGCGGCCGACGCGGCGCGCGCGGCTTCGCAGGCGGTCTACGACGCTGGTTCAAGCGAATCACCACCATCAGGTGCTTCGCTGGAACGAGCGAACCACCTGGCGCGACTCGCCGATATAGCGTTCCTCTCCGGGTACTTCGCGCTCGGCCGCGACGAGCGCACGCGCGCGTTGCCGCTGTTTGAGGAGTCGCTCTCGCTCGCTCGCGCGTCGATCGGCCACGCGGAAACCGCAGACGGGCGTCGCGCAGAGTCGAACGCGCTGCAGCAGCTACTGAACCTGGGGTCGACGGGGTTTCAGATGGTGAACGCGCGACCGGCCCGCCGTTCGGCGCTACGCGCGATCGAGCTCGCGCCGCGCGACGCGCTCGCGCACCTGTCGGCCGCCGGGTTCCTGCTCAGCGCTCCCGCGATCGGCGGGGGTGACATC
>SKVA01000020.1 GCA_007129695.1 Spirochaetaceae bacterium
CGCGGTACGTCGTGACCCCGTCGGCACCCGGTCGTCTGCGCGACGCCTACCAGGCGGTCGCGTCGCTGATTGACGCGCGACCGGCCGGCTACCTGGCTGCGGTCACCGGGCTCGCACACGCGATCGTCGCGCTTGTGATCGCAGACGCCTCCCGCGCCGGTGCACGGAGCACCGACGGCACCGCGCGGGGAGCGTACGACGAGCGCGCGGATCGTGTCGTCCGCTTTCTGTCGGACGCGATGGGTGAGCACGTCGACGTCGAAGCGATGTGTGAGGCTTGCGCGATGAGCCGCACGACGCTGCACGCGGTCGTCAGGCGCAGCTTCGATACCACGCCGATGCGGCTGCTTCAGTTCCTGCGGCTACGGCGCGCGGAACAGCTGCTGCGCGCGACCGAACTGTCGATCAAGGAGATCGCTTCAGCGGTCGGATTCGCGAGCCCGTACCACTTCTCCACCGAGTTCAGCAAGCGCTACCGCGCGACACCGACGACGTTCCGGGCGGCGAACCGTGACGAATGATATCCGGACGATCGCGAATTGCGCGGCAGGTGACGATGGCGGTACGATCTGTCCGATCGGACTGTCGGTCCGGTCAGGGAGGAAACTATGGTCTCGGAGATGGACCGTTACCTGTTCGACCTGCGGGGCTACCTGGTGCTCCGGGAATCGCTCGACCGCGACCACGTCGCCGCGGTTAATGCGGCGATCGATGCGATCCCGGCGATGGACCCCGGCGAATGGTTCGGCTATGTGCACCGCGAAAACTTCGAAGCGTCGCGCGGCATTGCGTATCAGCAGATCTACGAGGCGGGTGCCCCGTTCGAACAGCTCATCGACCATCCCGCGTGGATCGACCACGTGAAGGAGTTCGTCGGCGGCGAGGGCTCCTTCGACTACAACCACGGGGAGCTGTTCATCGACGAGAACTTCGCGAGCCTCCGCGGTCCCGGCGGCGCGATCGGACTCCACTCGGGTGGACACGAGCGCGTGAAGCGCACGCAGTTCCGATTCGACAACGGACGGTTCATGTGCGGTCAGATAAACGTTCTGATCGCGCTCACGCCAATCGGCCCGGGCGACGGAGCGACGATGGTGATCCCCGGCAGCCACAAGGCGAACCTGGTACACCCGCAGTTCGCGAAGCAGAAAATCGGCGACGGCGCGTCGGTCGACGGCGTAGAAGGCGCGATAGAGGTGCACCTGGAGCCCGGCGACGCGATCCTGTTTGTCGACGCGCTCAGCCACGGGTCGGCACGCCGCGTGAACGACGGCGAGCGGCGCATCCTGGTTTACCGCTACGGCCCGTCGTGGGGATTCTTCCGGTTTGGCTATCGCCCGTCGCCAGAGCTGCTTGCGCGGCTGACGCCGCGCCGTCGCGCGATCGTCTGGCCGCACGAGCCCTGGCCGCGCGAACCGCAGGTGACCGCATGAGCGGCCGCGTGAGCGGCCGACCAGGCGCCCGACCGGCGCTCCCCGAGCTTGCGCTGAAGCCCGACTTTGCCGAAGTTGCCGTGCGCTACGATGCGTTCTGGCACCAGGCGATCGTCGACCGGCCGCTCGTGTCGATGAGCTGGCGCACGCCTGAGGCACGACGGCGCCGACCGATCGCGGAGGCGCACGGGCTGCCGCCCGTGGACCCGGATGTCGAGCCGACGCCCGAGATGTACCGGACGCGATGGCTGGACGTGAAGGCGCGCGCGGCGCGGACCGCCGACGCCCTGGCCGAGCGTCACTACCACGCCGACTCGCTCCCGATCGCGTGGCCGAACATGGGTCCGGAGATCTTCAGCGCGTGGTGCGGCTGCCCGTACCAGTTTGGTCGCGACACGACGTGGACCGAACCGTGCATCACCGATTGGCAGGCCGACGGCCACCTGGGCTACCTGGACCCCAACCACCCGCTCCTGCTGAAAACGATCGAGTTCACCGAAGAGCTCCTGCGGGTCGGCGCTGGCCGCTTCATCGTCGGGCTCACCGACTTCCATCCCGGTGGCGACCACCTGGCCGCGCTCCGCGATCCGGCCAACCTCGCGATCGACCTGATCGATAACCCCGACGTCGTGAAGGAGAGGATCGCAGTCGCCGCCGAGGAGTACGAGTCGGTCTACGAGCGATTCTACCGGCTGATCGCCGACGCCGGGATGCCGGCGACATCGTGGATCCCGCTCATTCACTTTGGCACGTTCTACATCCCGAGCAACGACTTTTCGGGGCTCATCAGCCCGGCGATGTTCGAAGAGTTCTTCCTGGACGGGATCATCCGCGAGTGTCGCTATCTGGACCGCAGCATCTACCACCTGGACGGCCCGGGCGCGCTCTGCCACCTGGACGCACTGCTTTCGATCCCCGAGCTCGACGCGATCCAGTGGGTGCCCGGCGCCGGCAACGAACAGCTCGAGCGGTGGATCCCCGTCTACCAGCGCATCCAGGCCGCCGGCAAGAGCATGCAGGTACTCAACGTCACGACGAGGAACCTGGATATGGTCCTGGACAATCTCCGGCCCGACGGCGTCTGGATCGACGGTGTGCACGGCGTAGACGATGAGGAGACCGCCAACGCCGTAATGCGGAGGATCGAACGCTGGCGCTGAGTACCGGCTATCGTTCTTCGATCACGACCGACACGGGGAAGTGGTCGGAAAAGCCGTCGGGGTTGATCGACGCAGGGTTTCCACGGGGAAGGCCGAAGCGGATCGGCCCCTGGTTCTTCGACCGGTGGACCATCGGAGCGGGCGCTTCGATCCGCGCGCTCTGTTCGCGCACGCGCAGCGGACCGCTTCCGGTCAGCAAGCCGCGCGATACCAGGATCTGGTCGAACACGTAGCCGTTGCCGCGGAAGTAGAGCGTCCCGTAGAGCATGCGCTCGCGGCCGGTTGCCGTCGTCGAGCGCTGACGGAGGTAGCTCCACGACAGGTTGAAGAACCGCGCTGAGGTCGCCCCCTCGACGTCGTCGCGCTCGCGGGTAGCGCGGGCGTGGATGCAGAGCGACGCGTCGCCGGGGTCATCGTTGAAGTCGCCGATCGCAATCGCGGCTACATCCCGACCCTTGAGCTCACGTACGCGCTCGTGCCAGTAGCCGAGCGTCTCGCCGGCGGTCGCGCGAAACCCGCTGCTTTCGTAGTGGCCTCCCGACCGCGACGGCCAGTGATTCGCGAACGCGACGATCTCGCTACCCGATCGGGTCCGGAAGGTCTGTTGCGTGATATCGCGCGTTCCGGTCCGGCGCATCACGAAGTGACTGAAGAGCTCCCCCGCGGCCGGTTCGAGCAGTGCCGCGTCGTAGATGAAGCCGGTATCGATGCCACGGCGATCGTTCGCCGCGTCAACGTGTACGGCGCGGTAGTCGCGCCCGGGTACGCGATGCGCGAGCGCCGCCAGCAGCGCGTCGACCACGTACCGGTTTTCGACCTCGCAGAAACCGAGCAGGTCGGGACCGGCGATCGACGAGGCTTCGGCCCCGGGGATCGACGCTATGCCCGCGGCGAGCTGCTCGACTTTTCGCTCGAACAAGCGAACCGACCATCCGGCGAGTTCGCGCGCTACGGCGCGAGCGATCCACGGCTCGCGGTCCGGATGGCCCTCCGGAGCGAACAGGTTCTCCAGGTTCCAGAACGCGACACGATACTCCATCGCAGGCCTCCGCACGCCCGAGTATAGCGGGTGATCGGTTGCGGCGATACGGCTACTGGCGGACCCGATGGCTCGGTTCGGCGCTTCGTGCTACCGTCGAGGCATGTCGATAGAACGAGTCGGAATCCTGGGCGCCGGCGCGGTCGGCGCGTCGATCGCGTCGATGATCGCAGACGCGCTGACGGTCACGCTGA
>SKVA01000104.1 GCA_007129695.1 Spirochaetaceae bacterium
AACGCGTCTCAGCCGCAGCGGCAAAGCGGTACATCCCGACGATCTCACGCGACTGCGTGTCCCACGCGACCAGCTGCCTGAACGGCCGATCGCCGATGTCGTAGTCATCGACATCGACCGGCTTGCCGGTGCCTCCACCCTCGGCGCGGAACTCGGTCTCACGGATTCGACCGATCTCCTCCATCACCGCCGGCACATTCCTTCCATCGATCACGTGGATGTCTATACCACGAAACGATCGGACGAGCGACCCGGGGCCAAGCTCACGGTCGATCTGTGACGGATCGACGGGGGGTCTGATAGCTTCCATCATGGCTTCCAAGCGTACCACAATCGGCCACCGACCGACAATCGGCGCGAGACCTCCCTGCGGTCGACGTCATCCATCGGCGCCTCGAACCTCGGACCGATTCACAACCTCGCGTCTGGATCATTGCCCAGTCGATACGTGTGAGCGCGGAGGCTCCGCGCCCACGCCCACGAAGTGCGCGACGCGTCGAGCAGCTCCCACCGAACCGGATGCCCGAAGGTCAGATCGATCGTCCGGCCACGCTGACGGAACATCTCGTCGACCAGGAAGAGCATCTCCACGTTGAACCGCAGACCGATCCACCGGCGGAGCCGGGCGAGGTTGTAGAAGAATTCTGAGTTGCGCCCCGTCACAAGCACCGGAACCAGATCGCGTTCGAAGCGCTTCGCGCGCACAATGAAGCTCTTCTGCCAATCCAGGTCACGGACCACGCTGCCCTTCTTGCGCGAACACAGCCCGGCAGGAAAGTGTACGACGGCGCTCGCGTCGCCGAACGCCGCGTCGAACGCACTGCGATTGTCACGGTTGCTCCCGTGCTTGTTCACCGGCACCAGCAGCGGGCGGAGATTCTCAAGGTTCATCAGCAGGTCGTTCGCCGGCAGGAGAACCCTATCCACGCGCCGCCCCACGATCTGCAACAGTGCGAGCCCGTCGAGCCCGCCAAGCGGATGATTCGCGACTACCAGCGGCCGGCGCGCAGAGTCGAGCCGCTCAGGGTACCGGGCCCGGACGGTCACCCCAAGCTCCGCGAGCGCCGCGTCGACGAATGACATCCCGGTAACACCCTCGAGCCGGTCGAGGATTGCGTTGATTTCGCGTACGTGTACGGTTCGTTCGAGCCACCCAAGAAGCGACCGCGGGATCAACGGGCTCAATCGTCCGCTCTTGTCGGTGATGACCCTCCGCAAGTCGATCGGTTCGCGCCTACCCACTACTGCAGCACCTCCTCTTCGGTGACGCGCCGCTGCCCGCTCCTGCGCGACGGTGCGTGGTTGATCATCGCGTCGCGCCCTTCGACGGCACGAATCCGCTCGGTCAGCAGCGTGCGCAGTCGTCGTCGGACCGGTTCGTGACTCTCCATATCGATCAGATTGTCGAGTTCGTACGGATCGTGCTCCAGATCGTAGAGGAACACCTCAGCGTACTCGTCCGAATACTCGGCGATCGGTCGAGCCTCGGGATCGTCGGAGTCGACCGCGGTCACCGCGTACTTCCACCGATGTGTCCGCACGGCACGACCGGTCTCTGCTTCGCTGATCTGAACAAAAACGTTGTCGGGCCAGCCGACGGCATCTGCGCGCCGAGTCGCAGTCGACCGCGGCGCGTTCACCAGGTCGAGCGCGGAACGGCCGTCCATCGTATCGGGGACCGCGATACCCGCGGCATCGAGCAGCGTCGGCGGAACGTCGACGATGCTGAACAGCTCGTCCACGGTCCCTCCGCCGTGGAAGCCGGGACCGGAAGCAAAGCAGGGAATCCGGATGCTGCCGTCGTGGCAGCTGCGCTTGTACTCGGCGTTTCGGGTCTTGAAGTGGCTCCCGTGGTCGCAGACATAGAGAATGATCGTGTCGTCGAGCAGCCTGAGGCTGCGAAGAGCGTCCTCGATCCGGCCGAGCGCCTCGTCTAGCCGCTTGATCATCCCGTAGTAGCCGGGAAGATGGCGATACGCGGACCCCCCGAGCGCGCGCAGGTCGGGAGGGATCCACGGATCGATGTACCGCTGCTCGTAGCCGGTCGGTGCGGGGTACGCGTCGACGTGGTTCTGATGGTGCGGCTCAAGGTACGACAGGAACAGGAAGAACGGCTCGTCCTGATGCTCGTCGATGTAGCGGATCGCAACGTCGGTCTGCGCGTCGACGCGGTACCCCGGGAATCGGTGCTTCGCGCCGTCCCGGTCGTAGAGGTTCAGATCGTAGGCGTCCGACTCGAACTCAAGGAGATTCGCGCCCATCCAGTAGTCGTACCCACGCTGCTCTGCCGCCGGCACCGGCTCAGTCGTGCTGAGGTGCCACTTCCCGATGTAGCCGGTCGCGTACCCGGCGTCACGAAACCGGTCGGCAAGGCGCGGCTGGTCGGCCGCCAGACCGATGCCGTTGCGCCAGACGCCGGTGGCAGTCGCGTAGCGACCCGTCTGCAGCGTCGCCCGCGCCGGCGCGCAGACGGGCTGGCACGTGAACGCGTTGCGCAACCATGTTCCTTCCGCCGCGATCCGGTCAAAGTTCGGCGTGATTCCCATCGGGTTCCCGCCAAGCCCTGTCGAGTCCCACCGCTGCTGATCGGTAAAGAAGACAACCACATTCGGCTTGCGTTGCATTGAGCCCCCGGCCTAAGAAGTACCATGGGGGGAGCGCTTCCGCAAGTCACTATCGTCGCTCGAATCGAGTACCGGGGCTGAAGCACGGCGCTCTTCGCGACAGATAAGTATGCGTGGAAAACGCCCTCCCGGATCCGATGCTCGACGTCGCGCGGAAGCACTTCGCCATCGACTACCTCTTCCCGTATCAGCGGCTCGTAGTTGCCAACACGCTCGACGCTGACCGGGCCGCACCCGATGGCCAAACGACGCTGAACCAGATGGTCATCCTGCCAACGGGAAGCGGAAAGACACTCTGTTTTTCGCTTCCTGCGCTCCTGATCGAGCGCCCGACGCTCGTCGTGTATCCCCTCCTCGCTCTGATGTCCGATCAGGCGCGCCGCGCTGCCGCGGCGGGCATCGCAACCGCGGTTCTCAAGGGAGGGATGCCGGTGCACGAGCGCAACGCTGCAATCGCCGGAGTAGCCGACGGCTCGATCCGTCTGGTCATCACAAACCCCGAGATGCTCGAGCAGCCGGAGGTCCGAAGGACGCTCGCGGCCGCAGACATCGGGCACCTGGTCGTGGACGAGGCGCACTGCGTCAGCGAATGGGGAGAGTCGTTTCGACCGTCCTACCTGCGTATGCGCGACGCGATCGCCGAGATCGCGCCGCGAGTCGCTACCGCGTTCACCGCGACCGCATCACCACCGGTACTCGACGCGATTCGCAGGCTTCTGTTTGGCGATGAGCCGGTCGCGCTCATCAACGGCAATCCAGACCGCCCGAACATCGCGTACACCGTGCTAGCGGCCAGGTCACCGCTTGCATCGCTGCGTCTGCTACTCACGGGCGCATGCCCGGTCGTCAAGCCGGCGATCGTGTTCTGTTCATCACGGGCGCGGACCGAGTCGCTCGCGGTATCGGCGGGACTGCCGAGCGACTGCGTCGGTGCTTACCATGCGGGGCTCGACCGCGAGGAGCGCAGCGCGATCGAGCGGTGGTTCTTCAGCACGGCCGACGCGGTCCTGTTCGCAACGTGCGCGTACGGGATGGGCGTGGACAAGTCCGACATCCGCACCGTGATCCATTACGACCTGCCGGCGTCGGTCGAGGCCTTCCTCCAGGAGTCAGGACGCGCGGGGCGTGACGGTGCCCCGGCCGAGAGCATCGTGCTGAGCGCTTCTACAGGACTCAGCGCGGACGACGATCCTCGGCG
>SKVA01000026.1 GCA_007129695.1 Spirochaetaceae bacterium
TCGCGCCGAACGTGTTCGTCCGCGGGCGCAGGTGCGCGATCTCTCGCAGAAACTCGAAGCTGTGGCGCTTCTTCTGCAGCGGGTAGCGGTCGGCCGGGCAGTCACCGACGACGTCGATCGCCGATACTGCGATCTCGACCGCCTGGTTGGCGCCCATGCTCTCCACGAGCGACCCCGACACCAAGACGCTCGCCCCGGTCGTGATCTCTCTCGCGCGCGCGGCGAGCGCCTCGTCGTCGGCGGCGACGACCGCCTGGATCGACCTCAGGCACGACCCGTCGTTGATTTCGAGGAACACCAGGTTCTTCGCCGTGCGCGCGGTGCGCACCCACCCGGCCACTTCGATACCGACTGCTCCCGGCGCCTGTGACAGCGCGTCTTTTACTCGTACTCTCATTTTCTGTCCCGCTTTCGAGAAGAGGTATCACATCGCGTCGCGTCTGTCACCCGCTCGCTTGCGTCACGCTGCGGTGGGTCATAGAATGAGGCGATGATTCAGGTGTACGGCCGGAAGAAGTGCAAGACGACGCGCAAGGCCGAGCGGTTCTTCAGCGAACGGCGCATCGCGATCCAGTCTATCGATCTGGACGCGAAGCCGCCGGGCCGCCGCGAGCTCGAACTATTCGTCCAGGTGCTGTCGGCCGACGCGCTCCTGGACACCGACGGCGCCGCGTACAGCCGGAGGAACCTGGCGTACCTCGAGTTCGACGCGGCCGAGGAGATCGCCGGCGACGCGTCGCTGCTTCGAACCCCCATCGTGCGTAACGGCCGCGACCTGTGCGTAGGCGATGATCCGGCCGGATGGGCGCGGATCGCGGGTGCTCGCGCATGAATCGCGACTCGCCGGCCCAGCCAAGGGTGCGCATCGATAGCGAGATCGGACCGCTGCGTTCGGTCGTGATCCACACTCCCGGCAGCGAGATCGAGTCGATGACGCCGAAGACCGCCGCGGAGGTTCTCTACAACGACATCATCCCGCTCGGCCTGGTCTCCAACGAGCATCGACTGCTGAAAGAGTTTCTGTCGCGCGTCTGCGATGTCTTTGAGGTCGGTGACCTTCTGGACCGAGCGTTCGCCGGATCGGCGGGAGCCGCGCGTCGCGCGGCGCTTCTGGACCGGATCGCGGGAGCCGGCCCCGCCCGGGAGCGTCGAGGCGAACTCGACGAGATGGACGCGTCGACGCTCGTGCGAACGGTGATCGGCGGCCTGCACGCGAGGGACGACTCGATCGCCGGCGTGCTCGCCGGGAGGCAGTACGACCTTCCACCGCTTCCTAACATCTATTTCATGCGCGACTCGTCGTTCGTCGTGCGCGACCGGTACGCGGTGAGTACGATGGCGTATGCGGTGCGAAGCGCGGAGGCCGAGATCATGCGCGCCGTGCTCGATTCGATCGCTGGAAGCGACGCGGCACTTGAGCCGTGCCCGGTTTCGATCGAAGGCGGAGACGTCGTCGTTTTGGGCCCTACGACGATCGCGATCGGCGTGTCCGAGCGAACAACCGCCGCCGCGATCGACGCGCTCGCGGCCCGACTGAGCGCGGCGTTTGAAGAACCGATCGATTTGATCGTGGTTGTTTTGCCGCGCGAACGTTCTACGATCCATCTGGACATGGTGTTCACGATGGTCGATCGCGAGCAGGCGCTCGTCTACGAGCCGCACGTCGTCGGACCGCGACGCGCCGCGGCGTACACGATGCGGCTTGAGCCCGGCCGCGCCGCCCGAATTGATCGTCACGACGGGCTTCTGGATGCGCTACGGCAGGCCGACCGACCGGTGACGACGATTGCGTGCGGCGGCAGCGATCCGGTCACACGGGAGCGCGAGCAATGGCTGAGTGCGGCCAACGTTGTGAGCTTTGCTCCGGGCAAGGTGATCGGCTACGACTGCAACGTAGCGACGATGGACGCGTTCTCGTCCGCCGGGTACGACGTGGTCGACGTGCGCCGCTTCACCGATGGCGATGATGCCCCGGATAGCCACGAGCGGCTCTTCGTCGCGATGCCGGGCGTGAACCTGGCGCGTGGCGGCGGCGGTCCGCGGTGCATGACGCTTCCGCTCGAGCGCGACCCGATAGACCGGTGATCGCGGGGTCTTGGAGCCTGCTGTGCCATCCGCTATACTTCGCCCGCTATGGCACAGACCAGTGATGTACGAATCAGGAGCGTTGACCCGCTCGTCTCCCCGCGCGCTCTGAAAGAGGAGTATCCGATCTCCGCGCAGAGCGAGAGCACGGTTATAGAGAGTAGAAGAGAGATCGAGGCGATCATCGCGCACGACGACCCGCGATTGCTCGCGGTCATAGGCCCGTGTTCGATTCACGATCCATACGCGGCCTTCGAGTACGCCTCTCGTGTGAAGCGGCTTCACGATGAGCTCTCCGACCGGATCTATCTGGTGATGAGGGTCTACTTCGAAAAGCCGCGCACGCGCCTTGGGTGGCGCGGACTGATCCTTGACCCGCACCTGGACGGAAGCTACGATATCCAAGCGGGGCTTCGCGTCGCGCGGCGCGTGCTATGCGAGATCACTAACATGGGCGTTCCGACGGGGAGCGAGATGCTCGACCCGATCGTCCCGCAGTTCACCTCCGATCTTGTCAGCTGGGCATCGATCGGCGCGCGGACGACCGAGAGCCAGACGCACCGCGAGATGGCGAGCGGTCTGTCGATGCCGGTCGGCTTCAAGAACGGCACCGATGGCGACATCGACGTGGCGATCAACGCGCTCGCCTCTGCGCGCTACGCGCACAGTTTCATCGGGATCGACCCCGACGGCCGGACGTGCGTGCTCAACACCGAAGGCAACCGCAGCGGCCACATCATCCTGCGCGGCGGAAGGTCGGGTCCGAACTTCTCGCCAGAATCGGTGCAGAGCGCCGCGCGCAGGCTCACCGACGCGGGTTTCAGCCCGACGGTGATGGTCGACTGCAGCCACGCGAACTCGATGAAGGACCACTCGCGCCAGGGCAAGGCGCTGAAGTCGGTCGTGAAGCAGCGCGCCGACGGGCAGGAGGCGATCATCGGCTTCATGCTCGAAAGCAACCTGAACGCGGGTCCGCAAGAGATCCCCAAGCGGCTCGATGACCTTGCCTACGGCGTGTCGATCACCGATCCGTGCATCGACTGGTCGACGACCGAGGAACTGCTGCGCTGGACGCACGCGCAGCTATCTGCACTCCCGGCGCGCGCGTCGGGGTAGGGCAGCATCAGCCGGGAGGCGGTATGGCGGTTCTTGACAGGTTCAGACTCGACGGTCGGACGGCGATCGTCACCGGCGGCGGACAGGGCATTGGCCGAAGCTTCTGTGTCGCGCTCGCGCAGGCCGGCGCGAAGGTCGCCGTTGCGGATATCGATCTCGACTGCGCGAACGCGGTGGCCAGAGAGATCGACGCGGCCGGCGGTACCGCGATGGCCGTGCACGCCGACGTGACCGACCAGGAGCAGGTCGCCGCGATGGTGGACACCGTCGTTGAGGCGTGGGGCGGGCTGACGATCAGCGTGAATAACGCCGGGATCGGTGTGTGGCGTGCGGCCGGCGACATGGATCTTGGCGAGTGGCGCACGATCATGGCGCTCAACCTGGACGCGGTCTTCGTCTGCGCGCGCGAGGCCGCGCGCGCGATGAGGCCCGCAGGCTACGGGAAGATTATCAACACCGCGTCGATGTCCGCGCACATCGCCAATACGCCGCAGCACCAGGTCGCGTACAATGCGTCGAAGGCCGGCGTCCTCCATATGACGCGCACGCTCGCCGCGGAGTGGGCGTCCGAAGGGATCCGCGTCAACAGCATCAGTCCCGGGTACACGCGCA
>SKVA01000462.1 GCA_007129695.1 Spirochaetaceae bacterium
GAGGTCGGCGCGTGGGGCAGCGGCGCGGGCAAGCCCGACGCGGAAGGCTTCGTGACGCCGGGCCTGGTGGACGCGCATTCGCACATCGGGATGTTCCGGGAGGGCGAGCCGCAGGCGGAGGCGGAGGGCAACGACAAGACCGCGCAGATCATGCCGCTGTCCGATCCGCTGAACTCGATCTACTTCGACGACCGCGCGTTCGCCGACGCGGTCGACTTCGGCGTGCTCTACTCGTGCGTCGTTCCGGGATCGGGCAACCTGATCGGAGGCAAGGCGAAGGTGATCCGCACCTTCGCAAAGAACCGCGGCGACGCGGTCGTCAGCGACTACGGGTACAAGATGGCGCTGGGGTTCAACCCGCGCTCCACGACCGAATGGAAGGGCGAACGCCCGACGACGCGGATGGGGATCTACCAGATGCTGGAGAAGCGCTTCGACGAGGTGCTCGCAAAGAAGGCGAAGGGCGACCTCATCCTGGCGAAGACGCTCCGCGACCTGTCGAGGTCCGCATCGGAGAAGGGGATGGGCCCGAAGGAGCTTGATGTCGAGCGCGACGCCGCACGCCGCGCCTGCGAGCTCGAGTTCAGTTCCGAGGAACTCGGCCTGTTGGACCTCCTGTCCGGAACGAAGACCGTGAAGGTGCACGTCCACAAGGAGGACGACGCGCTCTACCTGATCGACCTGGCGAAGCGCTACGGTCTACGCGTGACCGCCGAACACTGCATGGACATCCATCACAGGGAGATCTTCGACGAGCTCGCGCGCGCCGACATCCCGGTGGTCTACGGCCCGATGGGCAGCCTGGCGTACAAGGTCGAGCTCAAGCACGAGGACTACCGCAACGCCGCGCTCCTGGCGAAAAGCCGCGCACAGTTCGGGCTCATGACCGACCACCCGGTGATCCTCACGTATCAGCTGCGCGACAGCCTGAAGTACTTTCTGATCGCCGGGATGAGCGAGGCCGAGGCGCTGTCGATCGTGACCGACCGCAACGCTCGCCTACTGGGGCTGGACGCCGACCTGGGATCGGTGGAGCCGGGCAAGCTCGCGAGCCTGGTGGTCTGGGACAGCGAACCGCTCCATCTGGGCGCGTACCCGACGCTGGTTCTGGCCGAAGGCAAACCGGTCCGCAGGAGAGGTCCGGCAAAGTAGGCGGGGGTAACCAACCGCGATCAGATCGGTGTGTGTGTACAAATACCGTACATCATACTATCTTGGTAAGGGAGGCGTCTTCATGGCAACACGCAGCGAGCGCATAGAACTCCGCGCGAAACCCGAGGTGAAGGCCGTAATCGAGCGCGCGGCTCAGCTTCGTCACACTACCGTTTCTGCGTACTTGCTGGAAACGGCATTTCAGAGGGCTCAGGCCGATCTGAAGGAGACCGAGGCGCTGGTCCTGAACGAGAAGGATCGTACCCGGTTCTTCGCTCTCATCGATTCTCCTCCACAACCCAATAGCGCGCTGCGCTCGCTCTTTCGGGATTCGCAGGCGTGACGTTGACCTTGGTGCCAATCACCAGGTCACTGAGCAAAGCACCGTTCGACTGCGGATACCGGGAACTCAACCATTATCTACGCCACTACGCGCTGAAGAATGATCAACTCTCCATCGGCAAGACATTCGTCGCAACGACCGAGACAGGCCGGGTCGCAGGGTATCTGACCATCAGCACGGCGGGGATCGCCGCGGAGTCGCTGCCCGACGAGCTGCGAGCGTCGCTTCCGCGCTACCCGGTTCCCGCGATGCGTGTCGGACGACTCGCCGTCGACCTGCAGTTCCAGGGTGCGGGCGTGGGCCGATGGCTCCTCACGCAGGCCTTTCGAAAGGCCGTAGTCGTGTCCCAACACGTCGGCATGTACGCGGTCCTGGTTGACGCCATCGACGAGAGGGCGAAGGCCTTCTACCTGAAGTACGGGTTCATCCCCTTTGAGGGCCATCCACTGACCCTGTTTCTGCCCGTAGCGACGATCCTGAGCGCGATGGAGCAGGAGCCTTCATGAGCGTTGAGCGAATCGATAAACACTGTGGAGTCTACCGGTATTGCCTCGGGACCATAGAAGCACTCCCTCAAGTGGGTGATTGCCCGCAGCTTCTGTTCACACGAGGTGTTCAAGCCGCTACCACGGCCATTCGTGGCCGCGGTAGTCGGTCAGCACCAGCCGGTCTTCGTCGTCGCGCGGCGCGGTGAAGAACGGGATCGCGTACGCGGCGGCTTCGTGCGGTTCCAGGTCGGCGGAGTCGTTTTTGGCGCCGCCCATGTACGAACGCACCCACCCGGGATGGTAGACACGGAACGTGTAACCCTGAGGACGCAGGTCGTTGAAGAGGTTTCGGATTCCCATGTTCAATGCCGCCTTGGACATGCAGTACCCGAACCACGACGTGCGTTGACTCGCGCCGATGCTGCCGGCCTCCGACGAGACGAAGCAGAGTCGCTTCATCGACCCATGGTCGAGGAGCGGCAGGAACTCCCCGACCGCTCGGAGCGGCCCGAGCGCGTTGACGTCGTAGAGACGGTGCATCTCATCGTAGTCGGGGTCCTCGCGGATCGTGCGCGGGTTCGTAGGCGAGGTGACCCCCGCGTTGTTGATGAGCATGTCGAGCCGATCGCTCTCCCGCTCTACCGCCTCCCGCGCCGCGCGCAGCGAATCGGCCGACGCGTCGTCGATCGCGACGATCGACAGCGCGTCGGGAAACCGGGAGGCGAGATCGTCGAGCTCGCGCCACTCGGCCATGTACCGGCCGGCGAAGACGCGCCACCCGTTCTCCAGCAGATTCGCGGTGAGTCCGTACCCGAGCCCCCGGTCGGCGCCGGTCACGAGAACCGTTCTCATGGTCGCGCGCACCACCGCAGCGCGTTCTCAAGCAGCGCCTGGTACGACGGCTCGAGCCAGACGTCGAGGTTATGCCCCGGCGTGAGCATGCAGACCCGGCCACGGCCTTCGCCGCGCGTCCATCCTCCGGGTTGCTCTCCGTGCTCCGATCGCGTCGTCATGAAGACGTCCGCGTCACGATCGTCGAGCTTCATCAGGTAGTGCTCGTCGACCGCCGTGAACGCCGCGGCGCCGGCGGTGAGCGGATGGCCGGGCTTCGGTTCGACGGTCACGGGGCACTGCTTGGGGTGGCTTTCGAACACGCCACCAAGGAGTGCTCGAAGCGCCGGAGTCTCGCGGTAGCCGGCCGAACCGGAGTGCAGCACGAGGAGCCCATTGCCGTCGCGAACGTAGTCGACGAAGGCGGCTTCGACCTGACCCGTCATCCAGGGGTCGTCGATCGACTCCGACGTGTTGTTCGACTTGGAGAGGACCACGGTCGAGTACGCGGCCAGCTTCGCAGTAGTGAACTCGCGCGCGTCTACGATCCAGTCGAACGTGAACCCCTTCGTCGTAAGCGGACCGAGTCCGCCGCGAACGACCTCCGTCGGGTGCCAGTGGTCTCCCGATAGAACCAGTGCGTGCATTCAAGCCTCCGTTCTGTGTCGAGTAAGGTGGTCCCGGCAGTGTAACCGATCGACGCGAGAGTTTCGCCGAGTTCGCAGTCGGTTCTCGTGACGAGCAGAACCAGGCCTTGTTCGAGCGCTTCAATCATCGTCCTTGCGCCAAGGTTCTGCTCCCGACGATGGAAACCGCTCACCACTACGCGCATCTCTACCGCCAGTCGAGGATCGCGGGGACTCCAATCCCCACCAATGACCCGTAGATCGCAGCGTTGGTCGTGCCGCACCGCCTCACGCTCTTCAGCCGCGATGTGCACTTCGGCGCGCTGCCGCAGATCCCGCCGGAAACGGCCGAATGCATTTCATA
>SKVA01000499.1 GCA_007129695.1 Spirochaetaceae bacterium
GTCTGCGCGAGCGTGGGTTCATTTCGATCGGGTCGGGGATCACCGATGCGTACCAGCCGGTGGAGCAGGTGCGCGCGATCATGCGCGACTGTGCCGAGGTGATCGCGGACGCGGGGTTTCCTGCGGTCGTGATGACCAAGAACGCGGCGGTCACTCGCGATCTGGATCTGTGGCGGAGGGTGAACGATC
The DNA here is from genome assembly GCA_007129695.1 of Spirochaetaceae bacterium. Taxonomy (GTDB): domain Bacteria; phylum Spirochaetota; class Spirochaetia; order DSM-27196; family SLST01; genus SLST01. The sequence continues at coordinate 190 of SKVA01000499.1, forward strand.
GCTCGCGCTTCCTGCTCGTTGTGTCGCTGACCCATTCCGACGATCGGACCCGCGCCCAGTTCGAACCGGGCGCGTCGCGCGTGGAGGAGCGGATCGAAGCGCTCACGGCGTTTCGGGAGGCGGGCTGTGCGACAGGGGTGCTCGCGATGCCGCTCCTTCCCGGGGTCACCGATACCGACGACAACCTCGGACGCCTCTACGATCTCCTTGCGCGGGCTCGCGTCGACTTCGTGCAGCCGGGCGAGCTCACGCTGCGTCCAGGGCGGCAGAAGCGGTGGTTCATGGAGAGCCTCTCTGCGTCGTATCCAGCTCTGAGTCGGGAGTACGAACGCCTCTTCGCGGAAGAACGCGCATCCGGGGCGCCGCTTGCCGCGTACCGCGCGCAGACCTCCGCGCGCGCGCTCGCGCACAACCGCCGTGTCGGTTTTCCCTTCCTCCCTCCACACGCGATCTACCGCGGAGTCCTCCACCGCTACGACGAGGTGAACGTGCTGATCAGCCACATGATCGAGCTCTACCGTGCCGTCGGCGTCGATGTCGACCGTCTCCGACGCGCCGCCGGTCGCTACGCCGAATGGCTTGTCGCACGCAAGGCGCGCTACAACCGTCGCCCCGGCAGCCGCTATGAGGACCTTGACGCCGAGCTCACGGCTGCGTGTGCCGCGCCCGCCCTGAGCGTCCCCGATATCGATTCCATCGTGCAGAACCCCCGCCTGGCCGCCCTCATCCGATCGGTCGTGATCGACCGCGCGACGTTCGACTACACGACGCTGCGGACGCACCGCGCGTAGGCCACGACGTCGCGGCATCGCAGCAGCAGCGCGCGTGGTGAGCACTCTGAGCCGCACCGGAGGGTCGATCGCGTCGCACGGAGTTGACATCCGGTCGGATACCCCTGCAGAGTAGGCGTGAGGCCCCTCCCGGCGCGTCACCGGGCGATCGGCCGGGAGATCGCCCATGGTGAAGCGGTGGCGATCGTAAGGAGCCACGATGGAATCGTGTTCACTCGATCCTGCGCGGTGGATCTGGTTGCCGTCGCAACGAACGCTGCCTGCCTCTTTTGTGCTGTTCCGGCGGGGGTTCACGATCGGCGAACCGCTTCAGGCTCGCGCGCTGATCACCGCCGACAGTCGGTACCGACTCACGGTGAACGGCCGCTACGCGGGGTGGGGCCCCGCACCGTGCGATCCGCGGACGCTCGACGTCGACCCGATCGACGTCACGCACCTGCTCCACGAAGGCGAGAACCAGATCGACGTCGAGGTGCTCTTCTACGGGCACGGCGACGGTACGTGGGTCTACGGTAAACCAGGCCTCATCTTCAAGCTCGACTGCACCTGCCGTGAGGGCGGTTCATTCACGATCGTCTCCGACGCGCGGTGGGAATGCGCGCCGAATCCGGTCCGGCCACCTGGACGCGCCGAACGGTGGTACCTTCGCGCGCTGCAGGAAGTCGCCGACCTCCGCGCCCGGCCGACGATCTGGATCCCGGCGATGGAGCTCGATGCCCCGGCCGATCGACCCCCTATCTGCTCCTCGTACCGCGACTACCTCACCGACATCTCGGTCGCCGATCGCGACAGCACCCGACTCGTCCTCCGCTCGATCCCGCCGATGACGACACGACTGATCGATGCGCGTCCGACCGCGGTGCACCATGTCCACTGGAAGCGCGATCCATCGGAGTGGTTCGATTTCCGGGTGCCCGATTCATTCCGGATCACGAGCGCGTCCGATAGCGCGATCGGCCCCGACGGTGTGACGGTTCCCGTTCCGGCAGATCCCGCGGACGGGTTCGCCGCGACCTGGGATCTGGGCGAGCAGTACGTCGGCTGGCCCTATGTCGAGATCGATGCGCCTGCCGGTACCGTTGTCGACATCATGCTCCAGGAGGCGCACGATCAGGAAGGTCCCGCCTGGCTCGACACGCATCTCTACCGCTGGTTGCGCTTCACCTGCTCGGCCGGGCGGTCGCGGTTTGAGGCGTTCGACTTCGACTCGGTCCGATGGCTCCAGGTCCACGTCAGAGGTCATCGCGAAGCGTGCCATATCCGTGCGGTCGGCCTTCGCGCACGGACCTATCCGTTCGCGTTCGATCCGGAGTACTCCATCGGTGATCCGGCGATCGCGACCGTGATCGACGCATGCGTGAACACGGTGCGACTGAGCGCTCAGGAGACCGTCGTCGACTGCATGGGTCGCGAACGGCAGCAGTACTCGGGCGATATCGGGCACGAGCTCCTGGCGGTCATGGCGGGCTTCGGAGAAACCGCGCAACCGGCCCGCTTCCTGCGGACCTTCTCGCAGGGCGCGACGCGCCCGGGGTATTTCATGGACTCGTGGCCGGGTGTGGACCGCGTCAACCGTATACCACAGCGGATGCTCGGCTTCACCGAGTGGGGCGTGATTCTGGACCACTCGCTGCAGTTCATCCACGACTGCCGCGCGTACCATCTCCACTCGGGAGACGCAGAGACGGTCACGCAGATACTGCCGCGACTGCTCCCGCTCCTGGGCTATCTGGAGGAGTCGTTCGACGATGACGTCGGACTGCCCGTGGAGCACCTCGACATCCCGATCGTCTGGATCGACCACGATGCGTACACGGTGCAGCGTCACAAGAGCTGTGCGTACCAGCTGGCCGCGGCGGCCGCGCTTCGTCACGGGCTTGCTCCGCTCGCGACACAGACCCACGCGGATGCGTCTATCGCGCGCCGCGCAGAGCGGCTTGCCGATCGGCTGATCGCCGTTGCCCATCGCAGGTTCTGGTGTCCGATCGAACGAACGTTCGTCGTGAACCGTCCGTGGCTCGACGCAGAGGGCGACGTCCGGTACTGCGACCGGTCACTGGCAACCGCGATCCTCTACGGTTTCTGCCCCGACGGCGATACCGACGCGTCGGTCACGATACTGGACACTCGTCCGCCTTCGATGGGCTACTCCTACGTGCCGAACCAGTACTGGCGACACCGTGCGCTCGTCCGCTCGGGCCGGGTGGCCACGATCCTGAACGAGTATCGCACCGAGTGGGCCGCGATGGACTCCGTCCGGCGCAATCGTACGATCAGCGAACACTGGTCGCCGGCTCCCGACACCGCGTCGCAGTACTCGCACGCCGGGGTCGTTCCGCTCATCGTCCTCTATCTGGACATCGCGGGGATACAGCCGACCAGTCCCGGCTATGACACGTACACGGTCCAGCCCTGCCTGGGCGATATACCGTCGTTTACAGTGTCGTACCGCACCCCGCTCGGCCCGATCGTGCTGAGCGCGGTGCTCGATACCTCGAGGAACGAGCACGACGTCACGATCCGGACGCCCGCCGGCGGTCGCGGAACGCTGATCGTGCCGGCGGCCGCCCGACTGGAGGGGTCATCGGCCCGGGCCGATCGCAATGGGAACGGGTCGCGATCTACAGGCCTTCCCCCTGGTGGCACCACCGTGTACCGCGTACCCGTCGACCCGCTCGCGGCGAACCCGAATACCTGATATGATGCGGGTATCAATACAGTGAGGATACTCTGATGCCGGCGCTACACCAGAACATCGACCCGGACGGGTTGCTCGAGTATTCGGTCGTCTTTACCGATCGATCGTTGAACCAC
>SKVA01000492.1 GCA_007129695.1 Spirochaetaceae bacterium
CCTCTTCTTCCTGTTCACATTCGACGTGCCGGTCTTCATCAAGGTCGTGAGCGGACACCTCATGCTCGCGCTGTTCGGGAAGTGGGGCGGATTCTACCGGACCGAGTGGTCCGAGGCGATCTTCCCCGCCGACGACCCTCAGGGTCTGCGTCAGGCGATGAACTGGTCGAGGCTCGTGCTCGTCTTCCATGCCACGGTGCTCGCGCTGAGCATCGTCTTCGGGCTCTGGATGGTGCCGGTTGTGGTGAGCCTCGGCAGCTTCGTCGGCGAATGGTGGAAGCACTTCATCGGCTTCACGATGCATACGGGTCTGCGCGACAATGTCGCCGACTGGCGCAAGTGTGCCCGAACGATCAAGCTCGACCCTTTCTCCCGGTTCATCTACTGGCACATGAACTTCCACATCGAGCACCACATGTACGCTGCGATCCCGTGCTACAACCTGCGCAAGCTCAGCAAGGAGATCGCCTGGGACATGCCGCAGCCACGGACGATCGTGCAGGCATGGAAAGAGATGCGCTCGACCTGGCGCCGGCAGCAGACCGACCCGTCGTACCAGTTCGATACGCCCGTACCGGATTCCGGGGCTCGCGCCCGCTCCGACGACCCGACCGGCGCGTCGCTCGGTGATCTGGAGCCGTAAGCGCGGTCGCCCAACTCGCTCCGACCCGGCTCGACTCGGCCCAGAAGATTAGTGTTCTAATCAGATTTGACTGGATCGGGCAGTGACAGTACTCATGAGGGCGGAGGGTTTTATTGTGAACATTCGATCCCGAAGAGACGGTCTGCTCGCTGCAATTGCTGCGGTCGGCGCGGTCCTGTTCGTCGCGGCCTGCGCGAATCCGGCGGCGACCGATCCCGAGAACGGCCCGGGAACGGGAGGCGCGCCATTCCTTGGCCCGGCACCGCTCGTCGTCGACTACGGCAACTGGCGCGTCGTGCAGATAGACGACATGCTCGGAACGGGATGGACCGAGACCGAGGTTCCCAGTTCGCCAACCGACGGAGTCATCGGTCCCGACGGGACGGTCTGGATTAGCCGAGAGTTTGGTTCCGAGTGGACGGTTGCGGCGTTCTCCGAGCTGTCGGGAGCCGAGCTACCTGCACCGACCGCGTCGTCGGACCAAGTTGCACGCGCGACCGCTATAGCGGTCGATTCCCAGAGCAACATCATCTTTGTTGCAGGTCAAGCGTCTGGAGCAGTGTGGAGCGATCCGCACGCACTCTGGTCGATCGCCTACGATCTGGGCGAGGGTACCATGGGGGATCCGATCGCGGTCCCGGACGACTACCTGGGCGACGACACCCTGTACCGCGTGTCGGGCGTCCACTATCATGACGGTGCGCTGTTCGCCGTCGTGATCTTCGACGGCGGTGCCGAGGAAGACATCGCGGTGCTGCTCAAGATCGACGTCGATACCGGAGCCCGCGTCGAAGAGTTCGAGATCGGGACCGTGCCGAGCGACTTCAACTTCGTCGCGCAACGCTACGTAGGCGATGTCACCGTGCGGGACAGCAGCGTCTACCTGGCCGATTCGATCGGCGCGCAGATCATCGAGTTTGACACCGACCTGAACGAGATCGCGCGGTTCGGTGCGCCGTACGACAAGGAGTCGGAGGATCCTCCCACTGACACCGAGTTCTTCGGCCCGTCGCGCTTTGCCGCGTTGCCGCCCGAAGAGCCGTGGTTCGTGGTCATCGACGAAACGAAGGACGGGTGGCCGCGCGAGAGCCGCATCGTCAGGTTCTCCGACATGAACGGTTCCGACTGGCTCGCGTACGGCGAGCACGGGAGCGGCGAGGACGAGTTCTGGTTCTTCGACTTCTGCTGACGCGTGATCGCGAAGCTTCGCCGTGGCCCGCGCGATAGTCGGGAGCAACCGGCTGTCGTGTCGACCGTGTCGCGCGGTCGGGCCGGTTGCATCCGACGACTCGTCGAATCGCTTCGATCGGCCGCCGATGAGCTGCGCGTAGCCGCGCCGGACATCCAGATAGTGCTCGACGCGGGCGACGATGAGGCGGTGACGGCGGCAATCCGGTCGGACGCCGACGCGTACGCGAAGCGGACCGGTCGTGGCGCGGCGGTCTACTCGCTCGACGATCGCGCGTCGCTCGCCGACCGGATCCTGGGCAGGATGGAGGAGCGTGCCTGCGACCGCACCGCTCAGGCGGTCCGGTTCGCGCTGCTCGGCGATCGCGAGCTGCAACCGGCGGTCGGGGCTGCCCGGACGTGTGAACAGCTCTACGGTACGGGCAGGATCGTCGTCAGCGTCGACGACGATGTCGTTGCGCGCGGGTGGGCGAAGCCGAATCGCACGGCGCGGCGACCCGTTCTTGCCGACGGGATCCGCGACATTGAATGTACCTTCTACGCGGACCGCGATGCGCTTTTGGACGCGATCCGCGTCGACCCGATCGACATCGTCGACCTGGCCCGTGCCGCGCTGTCGGCGCCGTCCGGTTCCGGCCGTATCGATCTGGCGGTGTTCGGCACCGCCGGAGACGGCGGTATCGGTCATCGCCACTTCATTCTTGCCGATCAGGTACGCGTCTCAGCCGCGGGCGAAGCCGACTGGCGCGACAGCGCTGCCGTATTCGACGGGCGCGAGTTGGTCCGCGTCGCCGAGCGACCGTTCATCACGCGGCATCCCTTCTATATGACCGGCGCGGCGGCGCTGCAGTACGCGAACCTGCTCCCGCCCTTCTTCCCGAACGGGATGCCGGAGGACGGCTTGTTCGGCGCGATGGTCACGCGGCTCTACGACGACTCGCTGAAGGCGCACGTGCCGGTCGCGCTCTACCACGACGCGCCTGCTGAGGATCACCTCGCGGTCACGCCGATCGACCGGGTCAGCTTCAGTCTCTGCCGCGTGCTCCGCGTGCTTGTTGGTGTGTACCGGCCGCGCGTCGGAGGTCGACCCGAACGCCTTGCCCGGTTCGGGTCATGGCTGCGTACGCACTGCGAGCGCCCCGCGGCAGAGTTCGCCGATTGGGTCGAGACCGTCGTGCTGTCATCGCTTCGATCGTACGCAGCGTGGCTGCGCGGTCGGTACTCGATTGTCGATTGCGAACGCGACGCGCATCGCGTGCCGACTCGGCTCGATCGGGCCGTTGTGGGACTCATCGGCGGTCTGACCGACCGGATCGACGCGGGAGACATACTCCCGATCTCAGACTTCAGAGGGCTCGGCCTGCCGCCCGTCGACCAGTACGCGCGCATGCAGCGGCTGTTCGACCTCTACGCGCGCGCGCTCGAATCGTGGTCCGAAGTGGTGGAAGCGGCTTCAGAGCCATGACGGCTCACCCCCGCTCGGCGAACTCGACGGTCATCCGGATGTCCTGCGGGTGATTGCCGAAGCGTCGACCGAAGAGGTTCATGCCGCCGCGGTTCTGCGCCGTTTCCTTGACGCCGAATCTGACCGTCACCGTCCGGCGCGCGTCCAGATCGAGCTGCTCGACGGTTACCGGCGATACGCTGACGCCGTCGACGAACGAACCGTCGCGCGTACAGCGCCACTCCTTCAGAAATCCGTACTGCGTGCGCGATCCGGTCCACCACGACGGGTTCAGATGACCGGGGCGGTCCCCGGGATCGCCCGGCGACGTGAACGTCCCGATCTCCACGCCGTTGATCCACGCGGTGATATCCGACGGCCAGTCCATCTTGTGCCCCGGGTATTCCGAGCAGAGCTCGACGCTGACCGCGACGCTGTCGATCCGGCGGCCCGGATGGTGTCCGATCGGCATGCGGTACTCGATGTAGCCGTGGCCGAACCAGAGGATCTGCGCCGA
>SKVA01000520.1 GCA_007129695.1 Spirochaetaceae bacterium
TCACCGACCGGGATGGAGGCGGCGTCGATCGCAGGCTGGCGGACGGTCACGGTGGTACCTCGTCCGAGGCAGCTCGAGATCTGAACGCCGAAGCCGTCGCCGTACTGGAGTACCACGCGTTCGTGGACGTTGCGGATTCCGTACCGTTCGGTGGTCGCGCCGGCCGCGAGGAGATCGGAGCACTGTTCCGCGGACATGCCCACGCCGTCGTCGGCGACGGAGAACTCAAGGGTGGTGTCGCGCACGTGTCCCGCGATCGTTACGTGAAGCTGGTCGCGACACCACGCGTGAGCGAGCGCGTTCTCCAGGAAGGGCTGGACGATGAAATGCAGCGTCGCGCAGTCGAGTGCGTCGTTGGTGAAGTCGGTCGTGACCGTCAGCGAGTCGCCGTAGATGAGACGGGTCAGCTCGATGTACGATTCGGCCTGGGCGACTTCGACGCTGACGGGAACGGTGGGCGCGGTGTCGCTCAGCGTCCGTCGGTAGAATTGGGCAAGCTTGAGGATCATCTCGTACGCCTGGTCGCGACGGTTCAGCCAGACGAGTTTGCTGGTTGAAGACAGCACGTTGAACAGGAAGTGCGGGTTGATCCGTGCGTGCAGGAGGCCAAGCTCGGCCCGCTGTTTCTCCAGATAGACTTGTTCGTTTCGATCAATCAGCGTCCTGATCTCGTCGGCCATGTCGTTGAACGCCGACTCGACCACCTGAAGCTCGTCGTTTTCGTGCGCGGCGCTCCGCGCATCGAGGTCTCCATGGCGGAACGCAGTGATCGGCGTAACGATCGTGCTGATCCGATCGCCCACGCCGCGACTGAGCGCGATGCCCGACACGACGAAGAGCAGAACGACGACGGCGACCGAGACCGCGATCGTCGTCGCAAAAGGTCCGGCGGAGGCTCCGAGCACGGCGAGCGGCACGATGAGCTCAAACCGCCACCCCGCCGAGGCGACGTCATGGTAGAACCGCATGGCGTCGGTGTCCGTGATGCCCGCGGAACCGGCGATGCCGACCAAATCGGCAGTGGGGACGATCATCTCGGGTAGCTGGTAGATTGGTCGGTCGGTGTCGTGCACGATGAGCGTGACACCGTGCCCGATCGCACTCGTGTCGACCGCGGCGAACACATCCGCGAGTGCTACCTGTATTCGGAGCACCCCGTGCTGTTCGCCTCGGTATTGATCGATGATTGGCTCCACGAGCGAGACGTTTGCGAAGTTCTCATCGGCGCCGACGAACGACAACCGTGAACCACCGCGGGGTCCGGGCCGCGCGATCGCCCAGTCGAATCCACGTACGCGATCGAACCTCATGACCTCTGCGAGTCGTCCCCGCGTGAGTGGATTGGAGCGCGCGTCATCCGGCGCCCAATCGTCGTAGTAGATCTCGGGGAGCGCTCCGACATCGAGGTAAAGCTGCACGCGGATCGGCCGGTCGGGTATCATCATCGCCCTCTGCATGGCCGGGACGACCGCGGTTCGGATGAGCCGGACCTGATCCTCGAGCTGCGCCGGACCCGCGGCCAGCCGTTCGACCACGGGGTCGAGGAGCACGAGGTTCACCAGGCGCTCCAGAACGCCGAGCTGGAACGACACGGCGTCGCCAACCTGCGAGAGGATCGCGAAGCTGTGAATCGCGATGCTCCGTCGTATGATGGCCTTCGACGACTGGTACATGGTCAGACCGAGCAGGCCGACGAGCACCAGGCTGAGCACGCCGAATGAGAGCGACAGGCGCGTGGCGATCTTCATGGATCACCCTGTCGGTACTCGCCGGGTGAGACTCCGTAGTGCTTGCGGAAGAGTCTTGAGAAGTACGCAACGTCGCGGTACCCGACCCGATCGGCGATTTCGTACACGAAGAGCCGGGTCGACCGCAGCAGGTGACCGGCCCGCTCCATTCGCAGTCGCGACAGGATGTCGCGGAAACTCTCGCCGGTTCCTCGCTTCAGCAGATGGCTGAGGTAGTTTCCGCTGAACGCGAAGTGCATCGCGACGTCGTCGAGCGACAGATCGTCGGAGAGCCGTGCCTCGACATACGCAGTGACCTCGCTTGGGAGTGAGTCGGCCCGCGTGAACCGTCGTTCGCATACGGCGGCGAGCGCTGACGCGACGACCCGGCGCAAAAGGTCCGCCAGCTCCTGAAAGGACGACGCGCAGATCAGCGTGTCCGAAAGCCGTGCTATCCCGCCGCTCAACCTGAACAGATCGATGTCGATCATGCTCAGCCCATTATCGATCTCTGCGATCGCGTGGATCACGAGCGCACGCGACACGCGGTCGTCGCGGCCGGCTTCTGCGATCTCGAGCAGCCGCTGCGACGCCGCGTCGGTTGCTTTGGAGTCACCCCCGATCAGCGCGTGGACAAGCGTACTCAAGCCCGCCTTGAACTCGCGAACGACCCCGGAGTCAACCGACGGCGGATCAGCGGTCGGCTGATCGCGAACCGGGGTGCCGGCAACGGGGATGGCGGCGGCCGAGTAGTTGGTGAAGAAAAGCGCGCGGTTCAGCCGCTGTTCGGCGGTTGCGAGCGACTCAGGCAGCCCGCGGACCGATGTGCAGTACGTGCCGACGCCGATCATCGCCGACGGCCTCCCGCGAGCTGCCAGGTCGAGGCGCAGCGAGTCGACACGCCGTCCCGCCTGAGCCTCGTCGCGCGCCGGGACAAGCACCGCGACACGTTCGGGTCCGATCGGCACGAAGTGCAGAAGCCCCTGCTCCTGGAGCGTTTCTACCACGAGCGCGTCGGAGAGCCCGGACTCGCGGTCGGCGATTGCCGCGACCACCGAGGGCAGCGGGAGGGCGGGCGGCTTCTCGTGCCGCGAGCCTTGATCGCCGGTCAGGAAGAGCGCGTCTGCGAGCCCCCACTGGTTCCGGCGGATCGCCTGCTCACGTCCCTGGTCGATCGCCCGCCTGATGCCGCGCAGACACTCGATGAGCTTTTCGATATCCACGGGTTTCACGAGGTATCCGTCTGCCTGGAGCTCGACCGCGCGACGTGCGTACTCGAACTGCTCGTGCGCGCTGATGAACACGACCCGCAGCTCCGGGGTTCGTTCCTTCAGCGACGCGCACAGATCCAGACCGTCGGTCCCCGGAAGCTTTACGTCGAGGATCGCAATGTCGAGCTTCGTCCGTGCGGCGATTTCGACTGCTGCGCGCGCCGAGTGCGCCCGACCTGCGACGACCAGATCCAGCTCGGTCCACGGGATGACCTCTTCCAGAAGTTTCAGGTCGAGGCGATCGTCGTCGACGAGCAGGATCCGGTACGTCATGTCGATGTGGCTCGGATCAATCCAAGCCCATTTGTCTCCGGTTCGATCTCCAGACACGGTTATAGTGTGCGAGCACGTCGTCGAACCCGGCGGCGACTACGGCGCGCCGAGCATTGGCAATGACCTCACGGACCTCCGCGTCGGACGCGGCGAAGGCGATCTTCGCGTACGTTTCTTCCATTATGTCACGAACTTCCTGGTAGACTATACCCTCATCGGTGGCAGGCGACGGAATGAGGTTGCTGAACTCGGTGCCATCGTAGGCATACTTCCAGATCTTATCGGTGAACTGAGTTTGCTTCCAGTTGCGTTTCGCCGGATCGGTGACCTGGCTGTTCAGCGCCTCGCCAAAGCCGTCCGCGAACGATGTGTTCCCCACGAACGGCGATCCGCGGTACGGACGGTGCTCGTCGGCAGTCGCAGCGAAGAAGCGTTCGGTCAGGCGCGGGTACATCTGGGTGTCGGGGTCCCAGCTCGCGGCGTGCCACATGACGTCAGGGGGTCCGAGCCGCA
>SKVA01000322.1 GCA_007129695.1 Spirochaetaceae bacterium
CTCGGCTTCTACACCGGCGACATCTTCACTCCCGAACCGCAGGTACGTCGCGACGTCGCGCCGGTGCTCGATCTGCTGCGCAAGGTCAACCCCGACTACGTGACCGTCGCGTTCGACCCGGAGGCGAGCGGACCCGACACGCACTACAAGGTCATGCAGGCGATCGCAGAGGCGCTGCGGCTCTACCAGGAGGAGACCGGCCGCGACGACATCACGGTCCTCGGCTACCGGAACGTCTGGTACCGGTTCCACCCGGCTGAGGCGACGCTCTTCGTACCGGTGTCGCTCAACATGCTGACGTTGCAGCACTACTCGTTCATGAACACCTACATCTCTCAGCGCGACGCGAGCTTTCCGAGCTACGAGCACAAGGGTCCATTCTGCGAGCTTTCGCAGCGCATCCAGGTGAACCAGTACCAGATGCTCTCCACGTGCCTCGGCCGCGAGTACTTCTACGAGCACGACAGCGCGCTGATCCGCGCGACACGAGGGTTCGTCTTCGCGTGCGTGATGACGCCCGAGGAGTTCTACCGGCACTCTCGCGAGTTGCGCCGCCGGGCCGAAAACGCGTGACCGGGCTCAACGGTACCGCGGTCCGCGAGCGCAACATGATCGCGGTGCTCGCTCGGCTGCGTTCGATGGGCACGGCCAGCCGCGCGGATCTGGCCGGCGCGGTCGGTCTGGACCGGTCGACGATGACGCACATCGCATCGAGTCTTCTGGAGTCGAGTCTGGTCGAGTCGGTCACGCGTTCACCATCGGGGAGCCGGGGCGGCAGACGAGCCGAGCTCCTGTCGGTCGACCGATCGACCTACGCGGTCGCCGGGTGCGACATCACGAGCACCGGCGCGCGGTGGGTTGTGACCGACCTCCACGGTGTGACGATAGCGCAGGGATCGGTCGGGCCGTCGCTACCGGCCGCGCACGACACCGTGCGAGTGCACTGGTTCGGCTCGCTGCTCGACGATTGCGCGCTCGCGATCACAACCGAGACACCCGACCGCCGGATCGTCGGAGCGGGCATCGCGCTCCCAGGTCTCTTCGACCGTGCGCGGCGGCGGATCGTCGAGTCGTTCGAGCTCGGCCTGCGCGACGTCGAGCTTCCGGCGATATGGCTCGCGCCCGACCTCCGCCCCGACTACGCGAACGACGCGACCTGCTACGCGTGGCACGCGATCGCGACCGGACGCAGAAGCATCGACATGGAAGACCGCGACATCGCCGACGGCCTCTACGTCTTCACGAAGCTCCACCGCGACGGTGATCGGTTCAGGCCCACCGGGATGGGAGTAGGCCTGGTCTGCGTGGTCGGCGGGTCGATCGTCCGTGGCGCGAACGGCGGCGCGGGCGAGCTGCGCGGGTACCGCTGGCGCCCCGGATCGGCAGATCAGATCGGGGTCGACATGGAGCGGCTGCGAGAGAGCGACGGCGAAGAGTCGGCGCTGGTCGCCGCGGCCGAAGAGCTCGGCCGGAACCTGTCGGTCATCGCATCGGCGCTCGACCCTGGCCGGATAGTCGTAGCGGGAGACCTGTTCGACACCGACGCGCCGGCAGCCGCGCTCGTCCGCACGCTTCGGTCGATCGAGCGCGTCCAGGTCGCACCAGCGGACGCGACTGCCGTCGCGGCAGGGGCGGCAGAGATGGCGATAGACCGCCTGCTCACCGGTCGCGACTGGGCGGGTCAGACGGCATCGTCGATCGTGTCGATGGTCGGGTAGGCAGGCCCAATTGTGTCATCGAGTTTGTTGCTGCGAACGCTTGCCGCCTTCGGTGCAGGCGTGATAGGCTGCGCGCGGCTCTATCGGAAAGCGGTGAGAATCCGCTGCGGACGCGCCACTGTAATCGGGGACGGAGTATCGGTACGCCACTGGCAGTCAGAGATGACCGCCGGGAAGGCAGATGCATCCGGATGATCCGTAAGCCAGGAGACGGGAGCCGACGTACACACTACCTGTACGCGATTCTACTACAGGAGGTGCCCCATGAGAGGTGGCATTTCTAGGTGGGCGGCGCCGGCGGCGCTGCTCGTTCTTCTGGCCGGTCCCGCATTCGCAACCGGCACGGCAGAGACGCAGCGCGGCGCGACGCCCGCGGCGGCTCCGGGCTCCGCAGAGCCGGACGGCTTCCCGATGGAGGTCACCGACAGCGTCGGTAACCGCATGACCATTGCCTCAAGGGCCGAGTCGATCATCTCGCTCAGCCTGTTCAGCGACGAGGTCCTGTTCGAGCTCGTCGATCCGGCACGACTTGCCGGCGCGTCCAGCCTCGCGGCGAGCCCGATCTACTCGAACGTCGCCGAACGGGCGGCTCGCGTCCAGCCGACGGTCGACTTCAACGTCGAACAGATCATCGACATCTACCCCGACGTCATCTTCGCCGCGAACTGGAGCGAAGCCGACAAGGTTGCCCAGCTGCGCAACGCCGGCCTCATCGTCTATCAGGTCGCAACGCCGTTCAGCGTCGACGGGATCAAGGACGAAATCAGGGCCATCGCGCGCGTGGTCGGCGAAGTCGATGCCGCGGAAGCGCTGGTGGCGCGCATGGAGACACGGATCGCGGCGCTCGAACGCGCGGTCGGCACGATCCCCGAATCCGAGCGCGCGACCGCGCTCGACTACAACACGTGGGGCACCGCGAACGGCGTCGACACGACCTGGAGCGAGGTCCTCCGCCTCGCGGGCGTGGTCAACGCCGCGGCTCCGTTCCAGGCCGGCGACTTCGGCCAGGTGCCGATGTCCAAGGAACTCCTGGTCGAGCTCGACCCCGATGTGATCTTCCTTCCCGGATACGTCTGGGGAGACGACGCCGGCGCGGAGTCGTTCCGTAACGAGGTCCTCCGCGATCCTGCGTTCGCCGGCCTCCAGGCGATCGCGAGCGGGCGCGTCCACATGGTGCCCGAGAACCTCAAGGGCACGTACAGCCAGTTCCTGATCGACGCTGCCGAGTTCGTCGCGCGTCTGGTGTACCCGGACCGGTTCTGATGCTCCCAGCACGACGCCGTGCGGCCGTCGCCTTCGGGCTGGCCGCCGGCCTGGTCGTGTCGTTCTGGGCGGCCCTCGCGTTCGGAGCGGTCACGCTGCCGGTCGGCTCGGTTGTCCGGGTGCTCGTGGGGGTGGTGTCGCCGGGCGGGATCGACCCGGCCGAACTGGACGCGCCGATGCGGCGGGTCTACGCGATCCTCTACCACATCCGGCTGCCGCGCGCCGTCGCGGCGATGTTCGCCGGGCTCGCGCTCGCGGTGAGCGGCGCGGCGGTCCAGGGTCTCTTTCGAAACCCGATGGCAAGCCCCGACATCCTGGGGATCTCGGCCGGGAGCAGCCTGGGAGCGGTCCTGGCGATCGTCAGCGGGCTGGTTGTGCTCCACCCGCTCGCGGTGCCCGGCGCGTCGTTTCTGGGTGCGCTCGCGGCCGCATCGTTCGTCTACACGATCGCGTCGCGGCGGGGCGGCACGCACCTGATCTACGTGATCCTGGCCGGCCTCGCGGTGTCGAGCCTGTTGAGCGGGCTCGTCTCCGCAGTGCTCGTGTTCTCAGAGGAGTACGCGCTCAGCCAGTTCATCTTCTGGACGATGGGAGGCCTTGAAGGACGCACGTGGGCCAACGTCACGGCGCCGATCCCGTTCATCATCGTGCTCTCCGTTGTGCTGATGTTCCATGCCAATCCCCTCAACCTGCTGTCGCTCGGAGAGGAGCAGGCGCACAGCCTGGGGGTCAGGGTGGAGGCGATCAAGGTGAGCGTGCTGGTGATCTCGTCGATGCTGACCGCGATGGCGATCGCGATCGCCGGGCCGATCGCGTTCATCGGACTGATGGTCCCCCACCTGGTACGGATGGTCACCGGGCCGAATCACCGGACGCTCCTGCCCTTCTCCGCGCTCGCCGGAGCGATCTTTCTGCTCGGGAGCGATCTGGTCGCCCGCCTGCTGTTCGCGCCGCACGAGATCAAGACCGGGATCGTGACCGCGGTGATCGGTGGTCCGTACTTCATCTTTCTGATCATCCGCTACCAGCGGAGGGGATCGGTATGAGCGACCGCTCATCGGCGACCCCGGTACTCTCGGCGAGCGCGCTCCGCTACCGGATCGGCGACGCGCTCCTGCTCGATGGCGTCGACGTCGAGCTCTACCCGGGCGAGCTCGTCGGGCTCATCGGACCGAACGGCGCCGGGAAGAGCACGCTGTTGCGGAACCTGATCGGCTATCTCCGGCCGACCGAAGGGACGGTCACGCTCGAAGGCCGGCCGATCCAGACGTACTCCGCGCGCGAGCGCGCGAAGCGGATCAGCTACCTGAGCCAGTACGGCCCCGACCAGTTCCCGTTCCCGGTGATCGACGTCGTCGAGATGGGTTCGTACCCGGTCGTCGGGATGGGCCGGGCACCGGGAGTCCGCGAGCGAGAGGCCGCGATGCGCGCGCTCAGCTACGTCGGACTCGAACGCCTGGCCGACCGGTCGTTCCCGTCGCTGTCGGGCGGTGAACGGCAGCTCGCGCTCTTTGCGCGGATCCTGGTGCAGGAGAGCCCGATCATCCTGCTGGACGAGCCCACGGCGAGCCTGGACATCGGCCACGAGGCGACGCTGCTCCAGATGGTGCGCGACCTGTGCGAAGAGGGCTACTCCGCGATCGTTGCGCTCCACAACCTCAACATCGCGGCCGAATACTGCCGCAGGCTCGTCCTCATGGACGGTGGCCGGGTGCGGGCCGCAGGCCCGCCCGACCACGTCCTGGTCGGCGAGCTGATCGAAACGAGCTACCACACGTCGGTGCACGTCGGCCGCAACGACTCGACCGGGAGCATCACCGTTTCGCCGGTTCCGACCGGAGGCGCGGCGCGCGACCTGCGGGTCCACGTGATCGGCGGCGCCGGGGGCGGCGTGAACATCAGCCGCTTCCTCCACCGTACCGGCTGCACGCTGAGCGGCGGGGTCGCGCACGAGCTCGACAGCGACGCGCGCCTGTGGAAGGCGCTCGCGGTGCCGTACGTCCAGGTGCCGGCCTTCTCCGAGATCGGCGCGCCGGACATCGAGCGCGCGGCCGCTCTGGTCGACGCGGCCGATCTCACGGTTCTCTGCGCGTTCCCGTTCGGAACGGGCAACGCCGCGAACCTGGACCTGGCCGAGCGAGCCGGACGCCTGCTGATCCTGGACGAGGAGTCGGGCGGCTGCCCGCGCGACTTCTTCGGCGACGGGGAGGCGCTTCGCGCGCGGTTCGACCGGCTCGCCGCGCGCCACGGGGTTCACCCGTACCGCGACGCGTGCCGGCTCATCGAAGAGATGCTGAAAAGGAGCACAACCGCATGAAGATCCATAACGAGCTCATCGACGCCGTACTCGAGATTCCAGACGAGCCGCGGCGGATCGTGTCGCTGAACTCGGGCTTCACCGAGGCGCTGTTCGCGATGGGAAACGCCGATCGCGTGGTCGGCGTGTCGCGCTACTGCGACCGCTACGTCGATGTCGGAGACCGACCGGTCGCGGGCGACTACCTGACCGCCGACCGCACGGTGCTCGACGCGCTCGCGCCCGACCTGATCGTGCTCACCGGTGGGGTCCAGCGATCGCTCGCGCTGAAACTGTCGAAGGACGGGTACCCGGTCTACGCGCTCCCGCTGCCGGAGAGCTTCGCAGGCGTGTGCGACGCGGCGATCCTCCTTGGCGCGCTCTGTGGCGACACGAGCCGCGGGCGCGACCTGGCGTGGGCGATGATGACGCGGGCGATCGCGATCCGCGCCGCGTGGAGTGGCCCGGGCCCGTCGGTCTACGTCGAACTCTGGTTCGGCCGGCACGTCCGCGCGATCGGGGGAAGGACCTTCATCCACGACATCGTCGAAATCGCCGGCGGGCGGCCGGTCTTCGCGGCCAGCACGGGCTCGTACCTGAGCCTGGACATCGACGCGATCGACCGGTCCGCTCCCGACGTCTTTCTGGGCTTCCACGAACCCGAGTTCCCGGTCGACTTCGCGGCCGAAGCGCGAAAGCGCCCGTGGTCGGACCGACCGACACCTCCTGCCATCATCGTCTCCGACGTAACCCGCGGCCGCAACCTCATCCACGACGGCCCGTCGCTCCTGGACACCGCAGCATGGCTGCAGGAAGAGCTGCGCAGCGCGATCGCGACGCGGCTGCGGTAACCCCGGGGGGCCGGTCGGGAGCGCGGGGGTACGGTCGCGACGACGCATTCAGGAGGTCCTGTGTCAACGAGAACCATAGCCGACGGTGTCTGGCCGACGATGATCACACCGTTCACCGCGGGCGGTGAGATCGACTACGACGCGCTCGGGGCGCTCGTCGACTGGTATGTCGGCAGCGGCGCTGCGGGGCTCTTCGCGGTCTGTCAGTCGAGCGAGATGTTTCACCTGAGCCTCTGCGAACGCGTCCGCCTGTCGAAGGAGTGCGTGCGCGCCGCGGCGGGGCGTGTACCGGTCATCGCGTCGGGACACGTGTCGAACGCGCTCGACGATCAGATCGACGAGGTAAGGCGAATCGCTGACACCGGCGTGCAGGCGGTCGTGCTGATCAGTAACCGCCTGGCCCGCGAGTACGAGGACGACGAGGTGTTCCTGCGCCGGCTCGACCGGCTCGTATCCGCGCTGCCCGACGACGTGCTCCTGGGGTTCTACGAGTGCCCCTTCCCGTACAAGCGGCTCGTCTCGCCTGCCGTGATGCGCTACGGCGTCGAGTCGGGCCGGTTCGGATTTCTCAAGGACACGAGCTGCAGCCTCGATGACATGCGACAGAAGATCCGGATCGCGTCGGGCTCCACCTTCAAGCTCTTCAACGCGAACGCCGCCACGCTGCTCGAATCGCTCCGCTGTGGCGCAGCAGGCTACTCCGGTGTGATGGCCAACTTCCACCCGGATCTCTACGTCGATCTGGTGGCGAACCACCGGTCCAACCCCAAGCATGCCGAGCGGCTTCAGGCGTTCCTCGGACTGGCGTCGGTCATCGAACGCCAGTACTACCCGGTCAACGCAAAGTACGCGCTGTCGATGGAGGGGCTCCCGCTGTCGACCGCGAGCCGCACCCGCGATCCGAACGGCCTCACCGACGCGATGAAGATGGAAGTGCAGCAGCTGGCCGCGGTGGCGGGCGCGTACCGGGCAACGCCAACGGCTTGACATCATCACGATAGGCGCCGATCCTGCGGCGAGGGGGCCGCGTGGCGACTACAACCGGTCTGCCGGTCATCGGTATTCCGTGCCGAAACGATCGGAGCATGAAGTACAACGGGACGGCGATCTACGCGCAGAGTGTCGCGTACACGAAGGCCATCGTTCAGGCCGGCGGCGTGCCGTTCCTGATACCGCTCGACCTCCCCGAGCCATCGCTGCGGCACCTCTACGACATAACGAACGGGATTCTGCTCGCGGGCGGCGGCGACATCGACCCGGCGATCTTCCATGGCGCCGGGCACGCGACGATTCGCGACGTGGAACCCAATCGCGATCAGGCCGAAATTGCGATTACGCGCTGGTCCGTGGCCGAGGGTCGGCCTCTCCTGGGAATCTGTCGCGGCATACAGGTGATCGCCGTAGCGGCCGGCGGGACGCTGATCGAAGACATTCCGTCCGAGGCCCCCGACGCGGTTCCGCACAAGCGACCGAAGGGCGCGGAACGCGAGGCCGGCGAGACCGGTATCGTTCACCCGGTACGCCTGACCATGTCCAGCCGACTTGCGAACATCGTCGGAGCCGAGTCGGTATCGGTCAACACGATCCACCATCAGGCAGTGCGCACGGTACCCCCACCCTTCGATGTCGTCGGTCGCTCGCCCGATGGCCTCATCGAGGCGATCGAACACCGCGACCATCCGTTCCTGATCGGCGTCCAGTGGCACCCGGAGCTGATGCTCGAAGATCGCGCCGGGGAATCGGCGGCCCGGATCTTTGGGGCGTTTGTCGCGGCGTGTGGCGACGCGACGGTCAGCGGCGCGCGGCGTTGATCAGCCGCCGCAACCGCACGGCCCCGGTCGACGGATCAGCGGACAGCGCATCCTCTTCGCGGAAGGACGCCATCAGGATCTCGCGCGCGCCCGTGCGGTCGTAGTCGTAGATGATCCGGATCGTACCGTCCTCAGACTGATCGCCGTCGGGGTATGAGACGCCGCGGCGACCGTCGAGCAGCACTCCCCGGCCCCACGTCTGGCCGTCATCGTCGGAGACGAAGGCTGTGAGGTGCGATCGGGTTCCTCTCGATACGCCGTCGGCGAAGTCGTGGTTGCCTGGGTCGTGGCGCACCAGCAGGAGTCGACCGGATCTGAGCCGGCGCACGAAGAAGCGGCTGGTGACGTGCGGGACCGCCGACCTGGAAAGCGCACTCCACGTGCGCCCGCCGTCCGTCGAAGCGCTTTCGCCGATGCCGTACTTCGTCCGCACCCACATCCAGAGCGTTCCGTCCTGCCGTTCGACGAGCATGTGCTCGTCGTGGTCGCGGACATCGGGCGGGACATCGACCGCGCCGCGCTCGGTCCAGCTCGACCCGCCGTCGGTCGACACCACAATACCCGCGCTCGCCGCGTCGCGACGAGCCCAGAAGGAGACCGGCAACGCCCAATTACCGGTCGACAGGACGATGGGCTTGCACATCATGACCCCGTCGCACAGGCGACGCGGTGCCGACCAGACCGTGTCGGGGCCATCCGCCTCGGCCGCAGTCATCGCCCAGACGCCGCTCGGCCCGAACTTGGTCGGCTTGTCCAACCCCTGCGCCCAGAAGAGCCAGAGCCGGCCGTCGGGCGCGAGCCAGATCTCCGGATCGAACGCACGGACCGGGCCATCGGGATCGATCACCAGCTTCTCGTCCGACCACGACTCACCGGTGTCGGTGCTGACGGCCAGGATCACGTAGTTGTTCTCATCCTCGCCCGGCGTAACGCCGCCGTACCAGACCGCCCAGAGTCGGCCGTCGCGACCGCACGCGAGGCTCGGTATTCCCTGAAACGCGCGCGTCGGGACAGCATACGCTTCAGCGTACGCTGCTCCGGGATCCACAATCACCTTGGGAGGATTCAGATACGCGTCATCGGTCCACATCGTTCACTCCTCACTGATGAATCGGACGGAACCGTCGGGCGCCATCAGCAGTCGCGATTGCCGGGAAAGCCCGGGCCGCCGGCGGCGACGTAGCCTCCCGATGCACCGTCGTCGCGTGCAGCGACCCAGAACGAGTAGAGATCGCCGCGGTCGAGCTGGAACCGGAACCGAATCGGCCTGCCGGCGAGCTTTCCGATCCGCGCGTCGTGCTTCCACCGAATCTCGGCCTTCGTGGCGTTTCCAGTGAAGCCGTGGCAATCGTCCCAGGAGAACCCAGGTATGTCCTTGCCGTGCTCATCGACGCAGGCGACCCGAAGACGCGAACCGACCGTGCCGGCATTCACGAACAGATGGTCCCCGGAGAACGTGAGCGGACGCGTGGTCATGTGAGCACCGGGAAAGCGGCCCTGCAGCGACGCGAAGCCGTCGCGTCGGAGTTTGGCAAGCCCCACCGCGCCGTTGGCGTACATGCCGTTAACGTGCCAGCTGCCTGCGAGCCGGTCGAGATCGCCGCCGTACGCCGAGTAGTAGAACCACAGTTCGTCGCCGACCACCAGCATGACCCCGCCGGTCGACTCGACGTACCCGTACTCCCACGATCCCGGCTCACGCCGGGCACCGATGAACGCGTTGCGATCGCCGCGGTGCCAGTGGAAGCCGTCGCGGCTGGTCGCCAGGACCAGTTCGGTCAGCTTGGGTTGACCGGTCCGTTCGCCGATGTGGTTGGGCGGGCCCTTGAGGATCTGGTAGAAGCCGATCATGAGACTTTCGTACGCGACGGCGTCCAGGTTGTAGAGTTCCGCCCTGGCATCTCCGCACTGGTCCATGCAGTCGGCGGCTGTCCAGTAGACCGGCTCTCCGTCCCGCCAGTTGCCGGACGACAGGAAATCCGGATGCTCATGGTAGCGCCTGCAACGCCCGCGACCGGGTTCGCCGCCGCGGATACTCTGCACCCAGACCTTCCGGAACGGGTTGTAGAACACGGTGCTGCGATCGCCCATCGGTCCGGTGGTCCCCCGCCGCGCCCAGTGCATACCGTCGGGGGACGTGAACATCAGCGCTCCGAAGTGAGCACCCTTTTCCGGAGTGTTCGGTTCGCGCATCAGGAACGTGAAGCGCTCGGCGGGGTCTTCGGCGTCGTTATCGATCCAGACCGTCCCGGAATTCGGGTGGGTGTCCCGGGGCAGGATGAGGTTGGTACCGGGCACCACGTCCAACTCGGGGCGCTCCCAGTGAATGCCGTCCGTACTTGTCGCATACGCCATCGCGCCCAGATAGCTACTCATGTACCACATCTTGAACAGCCGGTCCTGAGCGTCGAACCAAACCCCACCGCACTTGGGGATCGTCGTAGGCGGCATGTCCGGGTTGCGCTCATCGGGAGTTTCGGGGAAGAGTATGGGATTCCCCGGATGCTTGACCGGGTAGTGATACGCCCGCGGCATCATCGAGTCTTCGATCAGGAAGTCGTCGACCAACAGCTGACGACCATTGTCGATCGGAACGACCGCGGGCGGCCGTTCCAGATACGGCACCCGCATCGGCTGAGACGTGGCCGGCGACTGATCACGAGGCGGCCAGACGTCGGGCAGGCTGATGCCGTTGGAAAGGATCGTGCTCATGGTTCGATGGTCGACGTACTCGCGTTCGCTGTCAACCCGAACACCGAAGCGAACGTGCTTTCGCCGCATAGCGGCGGGTTGACCATGCCCGACGCTCGCCATAGCATCTCCGCGTGAACAGCTCAAAGCTTAAGCGCGCACAGCGTTCCATAGAGGAAGCCAGAGCCAGGGCAGAAGCCGATCCGATGCGGCCTGTATTTCACTTTCACCCGCGGGCGTGCTGGATGAACGATCCGAACGGCACAATCCATGTCGACGGGTTCTACCACCTGTTCTACCAGCTGAACCCCTACAGCGACGCGTGGGGTAGGATTCACTGGGGGCACGCGCGGACCCGCGACTTCACCGAGTGGGAGCACCTTCCGATCGCGCTCGCACCCGATGACGACGAGCACGAGCACTTCTGCTTTTCAGGATGCGCAGTCGTTCCCGCGGGCGGTCGGCCGCGGATCTTCTACACGAGCGTGTCGGAGGACAGAGAGACCCACCCGCACACACAGCGGAGCGCCGTAGGTACCGCCGACCTGGTGTCATGGCAGAAGGCCGAGCACCCGGTGCTGACGCTCGCCGACGCACCCGCGGGTACTCGGGCGGATTGGAGAGATCCGTACGTCCTTGAACACGATGGGCGTCACTTCATGGTCGTCGCCGCGGTTGTCCCTCGCGACGGTCGCGATCGTGCGGTTGTCCTGCTCTACCGGGCGGAGGATCCATCGCTCGACCGGTGGAGCTACGTGCAGCCGCTCCATGTCTTCGAAGACGAGGTCACCTTCGCCGAATGCCCCAACCTCATCAGGATCGGGAACCGCTGGGTGTTGATCGTATCGCCGTTCGGCCCTCTGAGGTACGCGATCGGGGCGGACGACGAGCCTCCCGAGCGCTTCGCCGCCGATCGGGCCGGGATCGTCGACTACAGCGCCGAGTACTACGCGACGAACACGTTTCTGGTGGACGGACGGGTGATCCTTGTCGCGTGGATCCGTGGATTCCCGAAGGGGCGCGGATGGAACGGGTGTCTCTCCATACCTCGCGAGCTCGGAATATCGACCGATGGGGATCTGATCCAGACCCCGATCGACGAGACCAGATCGCTCCGTACGCGCGGAGGTACCGTAGACCCGGAGGTGTTACGCGGAGACCGGGTGGAGCTCGGCGACATACCGGTGCGGGGCGTGGAGATCGAGGGCTCGCTCCGGATCGGCCCGCGGGGGCGCGCCGCGATCCGGCTATCGTGTGAGGATGGGCCTCTCTTTTCGCTCGAGTTCGACGGCGCAACCGGTGCGCTTCACGCCGAGGGCATCCCGGTGCGGCTGGAACGGGGACGTTCCGCCGATGAGCCGATCACATTCCGGGTCTTCGTTGACCGCTCAGTCGTTGAAGCGTTCATCGACGGCGGACGTCGGTGCGTCACGCGCGTCGCTGAGAATCTGCTCCACGCGGACCGACTGGTGCTGGAGACCGACGACGGCGCGGACTTCGACCACCTCCGGTACTGGGAGATGCGCTCGATCGAGTACCTCGATTGGGGCGGCCGATCGTCCGCACGATAAGATCGTACGAAGGCCTACGCGCCGAGCGCCGCCGCGACTTCCTTCATCTGCTTGCGGATCGGGATGTTCTGCGGACACTTGGGTTCGCAGATGCCGCACTGAATGCAGTACTCGGCGCTGAGGCCCGTGATCTTTGCCGGCGACCACGACGCGTGGAAGCCTTCCTCGCTGAACTTTGAGTACGCGTCCTTCGCCTCCGCGGTCAATCCCCACACGCGGTGCCAGTTCATGTAGCGGAAGTTCTCCGGGATGTTCACGTCGTTCGGACACGGCATGCAGTAACCGCACGCGGTGCAGTAGAGCTCGGTGAGGCGCCGGTTCTTCTCCAGGATCGCGGTGATCTGCGTCTGCTCCGCCTCGGTCATCACTGCGGTCCTTTCGGCCGACGCGACGTTCTCTTCGATCTGTTCGACGGCGTTCATTCCGGACAGCGCGACGCTCACTCCGGGCGTGTTCCAGACGTAGCGCAGCGCCAGGTCGGGCAGCCGTAGCGCCTCGATCCCCTGCCCCGGCAGCGCGACCGATCCCGGAACCCCCAGGCGCCCACCGGCGACTGGGCCCATGATCGTGACCCCCATCCCCGCGGCGTGCGCGGCTTCGATCGCCGGCAGGTTATGGTCGTCCAGGAAGTTGTACTGGACGAGCATGCCTTCGAACTCGCCGGTCCCCACGAGCTTCACGATCCCGTCGGCGGTGTCGTGACTGGAAAACCCGACGTGGCGGACCAGACCATCGGCCTGAGCCTTCCGCGCCGCTTCGAGCGCGTAGCCGGGCTTGCTGACGTGCTCTTCGAAGCTCGCCCAGTTCAGCCCGTGGAAGAGAATGAGGTCGATGTACTCCATGTCGAAGCGCCGCAGCTGCTCTTCGAGCTGCCGCCTCCACTCGCGACCGACCGAGTTCTGGATGTCGTTGCTCGGAATCTTCGTGACGATGAACAGCTTCTGCCGGTCATAGCCCTTGATCGCCTTACCGACCGCGACCTCGCTGGTTCCGTTGATGTACCCGCGCGCGGTGTCGATATAGTTGATCCCGGCGTCGATTCCCTGGCGAAGCAGCGGGACCGACGCGTCGTAGTCGCACGTTCCGTCTTCGTTCTGCGGCAGCCGCATCGCGCCGAATCCGAGCATGGATACATCGCGACCGGTCGAGCCGTATGGTCGGTATTGCATGAGCACTCCCTTTCTGGTGTGGGATCATTGTAGCACGTAAAGAGTGGTGCGTGAATTGTTGACAGGTAGTGAAGCAGGAATCGGGAAACCCGCGTTAAGAGCATCGGAGGACAGTTTCCGATGCGAATGCTTCTCGATGTTCCGTCGACACCCTGCGAGCCGCTACCGGCCGGACACGCGACGCCTGTGGGCGCCGAGCCAGA
>SKVA01000163.1 GCA_007129695.1 Spirochaetaceae bacterium
AATGGAACCCGAACGGCAACAACCGCGGATTCTACAAGAACGACCGCGTTGACGAGCTGCTCGACGCCGCGCGCGTCGAGACGAACCCAGCCCGACGCCGTGAGATGTACGCGGAAGCGATCCAGTTGATCTGGGACGACGCCCCGTGGATCTACCTGTACAACGGTGGACAGATCAACGCCGTTCGCTCGAACGTGCGCGGCATCATCCACCATCCGCTCGAGAATGTGAGCGCGTGGGACGCGTTCTTCGCCAACTAGACTCTCTACTCCCGACCCGCTCCCGGGTCGGGGGTCTTTGACCGCGCACGGAAACCGGTGACCGCTCGTACCGGCCCGTGCGCGATCATGGACTCTTCACGAAGGACTATATCTTGTATCAATACATTGTCCGACGTCTGCTGCTGACGATTCCGGTCGTCCTGGGCGTGTCGATCATCGTGTTCTCGGTGATCCGGCTCCTGCCGGGCGATCCGGCGCGAGCGATCGCGGGCGTCAACGCGACCCCGGAGTTCATCGAACAGGTACGCGTCGCGTACGCTCTGGACCGCCCGTTGCCGGTGCAGTACGGGCTGTTCATGGGCGGTTTCGTCCGCGGTGACCTGGGCCAGTCGATCTTCAGCGGCAGGCCGGTCGCGACCGAGATACGCGAGCGATTTCCCCGGACGATGCTTCTGGCGACGGTGTCGCTCGTACTCGCGACGCTGATCGGCGTGTCGGCGGGGATCGTGTCGGCGACGCGCCGCAACTCGCTCTTCGACAACGCGAGCATGATCGTCGCGCTGATCGGGGTCGCCGCCCCGGTCTTCTGGATGGCGCTGATGCTCCAGCTGCTCTTCGCGGTCCAGCTGCGTTGGTTGCCGGCGACCGGGATAGGCTCGATCCGTCACCTGATCCTGCCGAGCATAACGCTCGGCATGGCGAGCGCCGCGCTTCTTGCGCGGATCACTCGATCGAGCATGCTCGACGTGCTCAGACAGGACTTCATCACGACCGCGCGCGCGAAGGGACTCGCCGAACAGGTCGTCACGTACAAGCACGCGCTGAAGAACGCGTTGATCCCGGTCGTCACGGTGCTCGGCCTCCAGTTCGGTATCCTGCTCGGCGGGGCGGTCCTGACCGAAACGGTCTTCGCGTGGCCGGGCGTCGGACGATTGCTGGTCGACGCGATACTCCGGCGCGATTACCCGGTCGTCCAGGGGACCGTTATGCTCCTGGCGCTGCTGTTCGTGATGATCAACCTGGTCGTCGACATCATCTACGCGTTCCTCGACCCGCGGATTCACTATCACGCGGGTGGCGAGTAGGTCGGAGGCACCATGAGCGTATCATCAGAACCGGTCATTTCCACCAACGGCACTCCAACGCAGGAACCATCGCAACAGCCCGGGAGCGTGAAGACGAGCGAGCTGCGCGAGATCGTGAGGCATCTGCTGCGAAACCGCGCGGCGGTCGTCGGCATCGTGATCATCGGCGTGTTCATCCTTGCGGCGCTGATGGCTCCCGTCATAACCACGCACAGCCCGACCGATACGTCGCTGGCGAACCGGCTCCAACCGGCGGGATCGGGCCACCTGCTCGGCACCGACGAGCTCGGCCGCGACCTGTTCAGCCGCATCCTCTATGGCGGCCGGATATCGCTGACGATCGGGATCATCTCGGTACTCATCGGCGCGGTGATCGGGATCCCGATCGGCGCGTTGAGCGGCTACTACGGCGGAAAGCTCGACATGATCACGCAACGGTTCATCGACATCATGATCGCGTTTCCCGGGATCCTGCTCGCGATCGTCGTCGTGACGGTGCTCGGGGTCGGGGTTCAGAACGTGATGATCGCGACCGGCATCGCGAGCGTACCGATATACGCGCGACTGGTGCGCGGCTCGGTACTGTCGGTGAAGGAGCAGAGCTACATCGCCGCGGCGCGCGCGGCCGGGCTCAGGGACTTCACGATCATCTTCAAGCACGTACTGCCGAACTGCCTGGCTCCGATCATCGTGCAGAGCACGTTTCAGATCGCGACGTCGATCCTGTGGGCCGCGGGGCTCGGATTCCTGGGACTCGGCGCGCAGGCGCCGACCCCCGAGTGGGGCGCGATCCTCAGTAACGGGAGGGCGTACATTCGTACGGCGCATCATCTGACTACATTCCCCGGAATCGCGATTCTGCTGATGGTGCTCGGATTCAACCTCGTCGGCGACGGTCTGCGAGACGCGCTCGACCCGAAGACTCGATAGGGGAACCGATGGCCGCGCTACTCGAAATCAGGAATCTGCAGACCAGCTTCATCACCGACAGCGGAACGGTCCGCGCGGTCGACGACGTATCGTTCGACATCGGCGCCGGCGAGGTAGTCGGGCTCGTCGGGGAGAGCGGCTGCGGAAAGACCGCGGTATCGCTGAGCATCCTCCGGCTCCTGCCGACTCCTCCGGCAAAGATCGAGGGTGGGCAGATACTGCTCAACGGCGACGACCTGCTCGCGCTCTCGCGCGACGACATCCGGAAGATCCGCGGCAACGACGTCGCGATGATCTTCCAGGAGCCGATGACGAGCCTGAATCCCGTGTTCACGATCGGGAATCAGCTCGCCGAGGCGATCCGGCTCCATCAGAACCTGAACGCGACCGACGCTCGCGCGCGCGCGATCGAGATGCTCCGGTTGGTCGGGATCCCTCGTGCCGACGAAGTGATCGATGAGTACCCGCACCGCTTCTCCGGCGGAATGCGGCAGCGCGTAATGATCGCGATGGCGCTCAGCTGCAACCCGAAGCTGCTGATCGCCGACGAGCCGACGACTGCGCTCGACGTGACGATCCAGGCGCAGATACTGGAGCTGATGCGCGGCCTGAAGGATCGCATCGGAACCGCGATCCTGTTCATCACGCACGACCTGAGCGTCATCGCGGAGATGGCCGACCGCGTCGCGGTGATGTACGCGGGAAAGATCGTCG
The DNA here is from genome assembly GCA_007129695.1 of Spirochaetaceae bacterium. Taxonomy (GTDB): domain Bacteria; phylum Spirochaetota; class Spirochaetia; order DSM-27196; family SLST01; genus SLST01. The sequence goes on from SKVA01000163.1 coordinate 2,951, forward strand.
AGCAGGCAGACGTCGTAACGCTCTTCCACAACCCGCAGCACCCGTACACGCAGGGGCTGATCAACTCGCGACCGACGGTCGAACAGGAACGCGAACGGCTCGTGTTCATTCCGGGGAACGTGCCGAACCCGCTCCAGATGCCCGGAGGGTGCCCCTTTCACCCGCGGTGCCCGCACGCGATGGCGGTGTGCGCCGACCGGATGCCGCCGCAGAGCACGCTGAGGGACGGACACACCGTCAAGTGCTGGCTTCACCACGATCTGTCCGCCGATGAGAGCCGTGCGCTGAGCACGCAGGAGGCCGTATGACCGCGCCCGAGCCCGTCGTATCGGTACACGACCTGAAAAAACACTTCCCGATCCGGACGGGGGTGTTCAGCCGCGTGACCGGGCACGTTCGCGCGGTCGACGGTGTGAGCTTCGATATCGCTTCCGGCGAGACATTCGCGCTCGTCGGCGAAAGCGGGTGCGGAAAGAGTACGACCGGCCGAACGCTCCTGCGACTCATCGGAGCGACCGGTGGAAGCGTCCGTTACCGCGGTGAAGACGTACTGGCGGCCGACCCTGTGCGAATGCGCGAGTTGCGACGAAACATGCAGATGGTCTTTCAGGACCCGTACAGCGCGCTCAACCCTCGGATGACCGTCGGAAACGCGATCAAGGAGATTCTGGCTGCGCACGGCATCGCTACGGGAGCCGAGGCCAAGGAGCGCGCGAAGGAGGTCCTGGTTCGTTGCGGGCTGCAGCCGTACCATGTGACGCGCTATCCGCACGAGTTCTCCGGTGGCCAGCGACAGCGGGTAGTCA
>SKVA01000345.1 GCA_007129695.1 Spirochaetaceae bacterium
GCCCAGCGCAGCGAGGCGACGATCGGACCGTACGAGCTCCAGGATTTCCATCTCTACTACTTGACCCGCTACGGTCTTGCGCCGTCGACCGTCGCGTATCTTGCCGAGGTCGCGTGGTCGGACGCCGAGCATGGACCGTGGCCGGACGACATCCCTGCCGATCGACGCAACCCGTACACTCGCGATGAGATCGTCCGGTGGCTGATGGTCTTTCTCAAGCGCTTCTTCGGATCGACTCAGTTCAAGCGGACCTGCGTTCCCAACGCGCCTAAGGTCGGGTCGGGCGGATCGCTGTCACCGCGGGGCGACTGGCGTGCACCGTCGGATTCGGTTGCCGATGTCTGGGTTGCCGAACTCGAGCGTAACTGTCCAGCGGCCGTTGGCAAGGACGCAGACGCTTGACGGCGCGCGGGTTTGGCGATAAACAGGTGAAAGGAGTATAGAATGGCAGCATCAGCACAGAAGGTAAGGGACGTCATCGACAATGCGATCAAGATGTCCGATGAGATCGGTCCCGGGAACTATATCACCCCCAAGGTGGAGAAGCAGGGGCTCTTTGGTAAGCCGTTCATCCAGCTCACCGGCCGCGTGACGTCGGAGAAGATGAAGGCAAAAGCCGAAGAGATCGCCAAGGCCAACGCGAGCGGGATCACTGTAGAGAACATGCTGCGCGTCAGCACGACGGGTTGATCGAAGCCGAGGATCTCGGTACCGCCGGGCGCGTGCTCGGCGTTCTGCTCTCCGAAAGCGAACGTGCGCAGGCGGTCGGTGCCGTGTCGGAGAACGCGGCGCTGTGCGCACGGCTTCGTGCGCGGCGCCTTGGCAGCGATGTTCCACCCGCGACGGTGTTCGCCCCGTGGCTACTATCCTGCGACGACGCTTCCGGTGATCGTGACGCGAACCGTCGCAGTGGCGTTGCCGGTCGTAGCGGTGCAGCGTCCGGCGTTTCGGCCGGTGTGGGGGAGCGATCCGCAGACGACGTTGGCTTTGCGTCGATCGGCGAGCTCGGGCGATGGCTGCGCGACGGGTCGATCACCTCCGTTGCGCTGACAGAGATCTACCTCGATCGGCTGCGCCGTGCCGACTGTCGTCTTCACACGACTGTCACCTTTCTTGATCAAGCCGCGCTCGATAGCGCGGCCACCGCCGATCGCGAGCTCGCCAACGGTATCGATCGTGGCCCGCTCCACGGCATACCGTACGGACTAAAGGACATCGTGGACACCGCCGGCGTTGCGACCACCTGGGGTGCGGCGCCATACCGCGATCGTGTTCCGGAGCACGACGCGTATGTGACCCGCGCGCTTTCTGACGCCGGCGCCGTGCTGATAGCGAAGCTCAGCTGCGGTGCACTCGCGTACGGTGACATATGGTTTGGCGCGAAGACTCGCAATCCGTGGAACCCCGAACGTGGATCGAGTGGTTCGAGCGCCGGGAGCGCCGCCGCGACCGCCGCTGGCCTTGTCGCTTTTTCGATCGGTAGCGAAACCTACGGCTCGATTGTGAGCCCGTCGATGGAGTGCGGGACCGTCGGATTGCGCCCTACCGTCGGCACCGTTCCCCGCACCGGAGTGATGGCGCTTTCGACTACCTTCGACAAGATCGGCCCGATCACGCGGACGTGCGATGATGCGCTTGTGGTGCTGGCTGCGATCTCTGGAGACGATTCGCGCGATCCGGAGAGCGTGCTCTCCACCGCCGAGCGCGAGTCGCGTGCTGCCGTTCTGTCGCGTGCCGCGGCGCTCGCGGGTGAGCGCGGCCTGGTGATCGGGTACGACGAACGCGATCTGTCCGACGACGGGTACCACGGTCTGTCCGACGAGGTACTCACCGCGTTCGATCGCGCGGGTGCGACGCTGCGGCCGGTAAGCTTTCCTGCGCTCGATCCGGAGGACCTGATGTGCGCGATGATCGTCGACGCTGCATCACATCAGCAAGCAGTCACGCTCGACCATCTGGACGACGAGCTTGTCTGGCAGGACGACCGCGCATGGCCGAACACCTTCCGCGCGATCCGGTTTCTGCCCGCGTTCGACTACGTGCACGCACAGCGGCTACGGACGCTCATCGTCCGCGAGGTCGCGCGGGTGCTTGAACCGCTAGACGCATTCATCGGGCCGACGTTCGCTCGCGGGCTTGTGGCGGCGACCAATCTCAGTGGTCACCCGGCGCTGGTCGTACCGATCGGATTGTCCACCGAAGGACTGCCGCAGGCGATATCGTTGTGCGGTCGCTGGTTCGGCGAAGCGCGGCTGGTCGCCGCCGGCCGGGTTGTCGAGCAGGCGTTCGGGTACCGTCGGCTTCGGCCGCCGGCGGCGTGGTAGGGGGCAGCGTGCGACGAATCGTGGTAGCGCTGTTCATGGTGGTCGCGTCGGTGTTGATCGCCCAGGATGATCCGACGCTTCGCAGAGTGCCGATCGACGGGCTCGCGACGGGTTCGCGCGTCGTTGCGCAGTCGATCCTCGAAACGCGTTCGGGGTCGATCCTTGCGGTCGAGGCGGTAGACCCGGATGGATTGGTGGCCTTCTTCGTGCTCGACTACAACGGTTCCGAGCTCTCCGCGCGGGCAGTCGGCCCGTTCAGTATTCCCGGCGATCTGGCCGCCCCGCCGACGCACCGTCCGGTGGTGCGGTCGATCGACGGTGAGGCGATACCGGTCTGGCCGGTGCGCTCGGCGTCGGTATCCGGCGGGACGGACGCGCAGCTCTCCGAATACGTGTCGGCTCCCGCGCTCGCGAGCCTCAGGTTCGCAGAGATCGACGCAGGGCCGTGGGCGCTCACGCCGTCCTTCGAGAGCGCACTCGCGATCCGTCGGGTGTCGATGCGAGTAACCGGCGCGATCGACGCAGCGTGCGTTCTTGATCCGAACCTCATCGTAGCTGACGATCGGGTTGCGTCGACCGGAGCATGGCGGGTCCGCGCGATCGCGCATCCGCATCTGCTTGTCGGCGTTGCACCCGGTGGCGATCGCGGACGACGTATCGGATTTCGGCTCTACACGCCGAGCGGCGAGCTCGTCGCGGTGACCGATCACGACCTTGCGTTCGACCCGAACCGGATTCCCGACGTCCTTTTCGCCGATCTGACCGGTGACGGTGTTCCCGAGATCATCGCGTTCGCGACCGACCCCGACGCCGAACTGCCGATCGTCGTATACCGGTTTGCGCGCCGGGAAGGCGCGCCGAGGGTGTTGGCCTTTTCGCTGTGCTCTCCAAGGATGTACGGTGACGACGTACGGTCGGTCCAGCGAGCGCTCGTGCGCGCGGGCTTTCCGGTCGGGCCGCACGGCATTGACGGGTGGTACGGCCCCGACACGCGCGCTGCGGTGATCGGCTTCCAGCGTTCTCGTTCGATGCCTGTCACCGGCGTGGTCGACGACGCCGTTCGTGCCGCGCTCGAATAGCGTCGCGTCGCCGTACTCAGAAGCCTGGCAATCTGATCCGGTTGCGGACCGCTTCTTCGGCCTCGCGACGAGCAGCCTCCTCCAGCTCTTGCCGAATCCGTTCGGCTTCGGCTGTCGCGGCCGCTTCGGCTTCGCGCCGGGCCTGCTCGGCCTCCTGTCGCGCGCGTTCGGCCTCGCGTTGCGCGGCATCGATCCGTGCGCGCGCTTCGGCCTCTATCCCGTCGCGAAGCGACCCGAGGAGGTTCTGGCTACGATCCTGGATCTGGGCGATCGCCGCCTCCCGGTCTCGCGCGAGCTCGACGAGTTCCCCGGCGGACAGGCGCACATCGATGACGCCGCCGAGCGC
>SKVA01000554.1 GCA_007129695.1 Spirochaetaceae bacterium
AGATTCAGGATCAGCAGGATCGCTGCGGTGCTCGAAATGCCCGGCAGCGTAATATGGACGATTTGCCGGAACTTGCCTGCTCCGTCCATGCGTGCCGCCTCATAAAGTTGTGGATCAATTCCCGAGATCGCGGCAAGATAGATGATCGTTCCCCATCCCGCACTCTTCCAGATTCCGGACACGATGAACCAGAACACCCACCATGGCTCGCGTATCAGGAAGTGCACGGGTTGGACTCCGAACAGACGATTCAGCCCGATATTCACGATACCGGTGCTCGGCGAGAGGATTCCGATGATGATACCGGCCAGAACGACCCATGAGATGAAATGGGGCACGTAGAGCAACGTCTGCGATATACGCTTGAACGCCCGGTTTCCGACCTCGTTCAGCATCAGCGCAAGAACGATAGGCGCCGGGAACTGGAAGAGAAGCTGATACAGGTTGAGCAGCAGGGTGTTACGAACAATCAGGTAGAACTCCTGCGATCCAAACATCCGCTCGAAGTGACGGAGACCAACCCATGCGCTCCCGGTGATCCCGTCTGCGAACCGGAAGTTCCGGAACGCAATCTGCAGACCGTACATCGGCACGTAGCGGAACATTATCAGCCAAACCAGTATCGGCAGAAACATCAGATAGAGCTGCCGGTGTCGAACGACCTGCCCGATCGCGATTTCTCTTCGCCGGCGCTTGACGAGCGCAACGTCGGTAGCGGATGCCATGGCGACAGTGTCACCCGACAATGCGGCAAACGCAATGTACAATCGGTGCGATCATGAACAGATGATGTCGTTTCAGGTGTACATCTGCACCGGAATGAACATATCATGAGGTGCGATATCATCTGGTGTTCCCAGAGAGGAGTCACGTGGCACGGAATCGGGGAGTTCTTGTCGACCGCGCGCTCCCGCTCACGGCCGGGGCGCTGTTTGCGCTTCTCCTGCTGGGAGTGGGTTTCACGTACTACGCGTCGGAAGCGCTCCTCCGTGAAAAGATCACCGAAATCAACCAGACGACCGTTTCAGAGGTGGTCCGACGATTTGATACCACACTCACGATCGTGGATCACCTCCTGGTTGCGGCGTTGACCGATCCCGATGTCCGCGAGCTGATGAGCGGTGAGTACGCCGATCGTGCTCAGAGGCTCCTTGCGTCATCGAGCATCCAGGTACGCCTGAGCGCGATCCGCCGATCGGTGCCGGTCATTCACTCGATTGTTCTGGTGAGCTTCCGGCAGAACCGGATTCTGACCGACGTCAGCGGTACGCCGCTCGACCAGGCGTCGGACCCGGAGCTTGTGGACCTGATTCGCGCGGTCGGGATCGACGGTGAGGTCACCGATCCCACCCCGAATCCTGCTCGACACTGGTCCGATGCGATCACTGAAGATGTCGTCCTGATGGTCCGACCGTACCCGCTCGGATCGCGAGGCAATAATGCTACCGGCGGGGTAATCGCGATCATGAGAGTCCCGGCGATCCAGGAGGAGCTCGGCCGATTCGCGCGGGAGGTCGGATTGTCGCTGTCGGCGCGCAGCCGCAACGGCGCGCACATTCTCACCTCATCTGCGCCTTCAGGCGCGTCGCGGCTCGGATGGGTATCCGAGCCGGTTCAGTCGGCCAGAACCGGGTGGGTGTTTGACGCAACGGTCTCGGTTCCAAGGACCGAGATCGGTATTATACGGCTGCGACGGATCGTGGTAACGGTGACGCTCTCAGGGCTCGTGATCGCAGGCATCACCGCGCTCGCGCTCGACCGCCGATTGCGGAAGCCGTGGCAGGACGCGGTTCTTGCGCTTGCGGCTGAGGTCGAAGCTCGGACGTCGGAGACACCGCCGGCGGCATTGGATCCGGAAGAGATCCGCGACCGGATCAGCGATGCGCTCCATCGCGGCAAGGAGCTCGAGTGGCGGTACGAGGCGTCGCGATCGGCGGTGGTCTGGCAGGCGGTCACCCGATATCTGTTGTCGCCGCACCGCCCCAATCCCGGTTCAGACGCGCTGCTCGACCAGATCGGCCTACCGGGGCCGGTCTACCAGGTTCTCCTGGTGATGACGGAGGACGAACCGACAGCGCCGCACACGCGCTCATCGGTGGCGCCCGGCGATATCGGCTCGGAGTCCTCAGACGGCGGTATCGAGGTCATACTGAACCGGGGCCTGGGAGAGATCGCGGCCAATCGTTCGATCCGGCTTCCGGACGGGATGATCGCAGTCGTGATTTCCACCGACTCGCACGGAAAGAGCGTCGACCGAAGGTGTGGCGCGTTGCTGTCGGCGGTGCGGCAGAAGAGCCAGCGAAACGTGGTCGCGGCGCTCGGCGCGGACCACGAGGGCCCTGGAGGCATCCACACGTCGTACGTGGAGGCCACCTTCGCGCTCGAGTTTGCAGTCGTGCGGCCCGACGCTGCGATGCTCCTCTATCGTGACGTAGCCGGCCAGGGAGCGGCCATCGTGCCGCGCCGCTGCGTCGACCTGCTCGGGGGGCTTCCTGATCTCATGCGTTCGCGTGATCCAGGACGACTCGCAAAATGGGGGAACAACTTCATCGCGGCGGTGGAGCGAGACGCGATCAACCCGGTCGCGTTCAAGCACAGCGTTGCCAGGTTCATCAGCGACGCGGTGGACGCGGCGTCAAGGTTCGGCATCGACACGAACGCGGGTGAACGCGACTTCCATCATGCCGTCTGGGCCGCCCGAAGCCGGGCGGAGATCGAGAGGGTCTTCTATGACTCGGTCGCGTTCTTCGATTACGCGATCCGTACCGCTCCGGTCCGCCGGGCATCTGAGGAACGCGGGCAACGGCTGGTTCGATTCGTCAGCGACAGCGTTTACCGGCACGATCTGTCGCTCACACTCGCAGCCGACCAGATCGGTGCGAGCAGCGCGCACACGAGCAGACTCTTCCGCGAGGCGGCGGGCATCGCGTTTCAGGACTACGTCGCCCGGCGCCGTGTCGAGCGCGCGCGCGAACTCCTGCGGACGACCCATCGAACCGTTCAGGAGATAGGCAGCGACGTCGGTTACGCAGAGGTACATTCGTTCATCCGGACCTTCCGCAAGCGCACCGGTACGACGCCGGCAGAATATCGGCGTACGGGGGTTGCATCGACCTCATCGTAGGTGACGAGCGGAGAGCTCCGGCGTCGGGATCACCGCCCCTTCTGCCAGACCGTCTCGAAGAAGTCACAGTGGACGACATCGACGGTGCCGTCGGGACCGACTTCGACCAGGATCGGCTCGTTCGCATTGAAGTCGAGCGATAGCGCATGATCTCCCAACCAGTGCACGACGACCTGGTGCGTGACCGCACGCGCGCGATCGCTGTAGCCGTACTCCATCGGGTAGTGCACGTCGGCTCCGGCCGGATGCGCAAAGAACAGCCGCAGCCGTTCGCCGTCGGCGGTGTCGATGCGTCGCGCCCAGTACTCGGGGGGAACATCGCCGGTTACGACCGGGCTCAGAAGCTCAGCCGGCACCGCATCGAGCGACGCGTACGCGATTCGCTCGAGCTCCGCCACAAGCCGCTCGTAGTCGTCGTGCCGACTGCCCGGCTCCGTCGGTCGGCGAGCGAGCACAACGGCACCGCCGGCCCGCGCGACCCGCAGAAGCGACGCAACGACGTCACGGTGCAGGTAGTCGACGTCCACGAGCACGGCACGGACCGAGTGCTCGCCGAGCCGGATCGTCGGGTCGTCCGCGACGCGCTCGACGACCGCGTCGGCCAGAAATCGCTCTGAAGTCCAC
>SKVA01000071.1 GCA_007129695.1 Spirochaetaceae bacterium
CAAATTCGGCACCAGCCACGACCCGTTGATCCTCCGGCCCGAACACGATAGGCTCATATTGGCTAAGCCACACCCTCGGAGGCTCTATGGACGTACACGGCTTTCTCTACTCGCAGATCGGGTACGATCTGGGCGACCCGATGCGCGCGATCATCCGCGGCGAGAAGCGCACGCGGGTGCCGGACGGCTCGACCTTCACGGTGCGGCGGATCGACGACGCGCCGGGGACTGACGCGCACGCGACCGATCCTGTACTGACCGGCACCGTCGAATACTGGGGAGAGACGTGGCACAGCCACTGGTGGACCGTCGACTTCTCGGGCGTAGCGGAGACGGGGACCTACACGATCACGGTCGACGCGCCGAACGGGAAGACGCTCTATGCGAGCGAACCGATCCGCGTCGGATCGTTCCTGCTGTGGGACGAAACGGTGATGCCGGTCGCGGTCGACCAGATGGAGGAGCGGCAGAAGCTCGCGCGCAACGGGATCGGCTGGAAGGATTGCGGCGCGGAGTGGCGCGAAGCGAACAGCCACGCGACGACGATCATCGCGCTGTGCGACCTGGCCGAGCGAGGCGCGTCGTGGCTCAGTCGGGGCGTTGTCGACCGGCTCTACGCGCAGATCGTCCACGGCTGCGAATACCTCGGCATCCTGCAGGACGCGGGCGAGCAGACCGGAGCACCCGACGGTGCGCTCGTACACGAGATACCGAATCATATGGACGTCATCCCGGGCGATTCGGCGCAGGCGGCGGTCGCGTTCGGCTACGCGGCACGGCTCCTCGCCGACACGCGCCCCGATGCCGCGCGGGTCTTCTCCGATCGGGCGATCCGCGCGATGGACTACCTGCTCCTGGAGGCCGAACCGCACAGCCCGGACGGCTTTTCGGCGATGAACCACGGAACGCCGCAGGAGTTCCGCGTCCCGAACGAGTTCATGACGCGCGACCTCGCGATGATGATGTGGGGGTGCGTTCAGCTCTACGTCGGCGGGCACGTGTCGTACAAGCGACACGCCGCGCGGCTCGCGCGACAGATCATCTCACGGCAGGTACCCGAAGACCGCGCCGAGGGCGGGACGAACGGCGACCCGAAGCTGTACGGCCACTTCTACACGTTCGACTCGGCCGATGTGACCGAGAAATCGAACACGCACCACCACTTCGGCCACGACACCGGCACGACCTGGCCGCACTACATCGCGCCGCTCATGGAGATGCGCCGGTGGTGGAACGACCATCCCGACAACGCGCTGTGGACCGAGTGCGTCCGGAAGTTCGCGGTCGGATACCTCATTCCGGCGTGCAGCGCAAACCCCTTCTATCTGCTGCCGATCGGCTACTTCGACGGCGTCGGGCTGATGAGCTTCTGCGGACCGTGGCACGGCTTCAACACGTCGATCGGCTTCGCCGCGGCGCTCGCCGCCGAGTGCGAGGGCGCGGTCTCAACCGACGACGAACGGCGGGCGCTGCGCCGGATCGTCGTCGGAAACCTGCAGTGGATCTGCGGTCTGCACGCCGGGATCACGCGGCGCAGTTTCGAAGGGTGCCTCAGCTGGAAGGAGGAGATACCCGAAGGCGCGGCGGTACCGTACAGCCAGATCTACGGGGTCGGCCGCCGCTGGACCGGAAACTGGACGGGGATCCGTGGCACGATCCCGAACGGCTTCTCCGTGAACCCGCAGTTCCAGCTCGTCGTTCCGCCGAGCAAGGAAGCCGACGAGCCGCTGCGCTACACCGACGAGGACTGGATCCCGCACGCCGCGGGCTACCTGTCGGGGTTGGTCGCGCTGCGCAACAAGCACCGTTTCGATTAGCCGATCCGTGTCGACTCCGCCCGCGGCCGGTGTACAGAGCGCCGACCGCATGGTACAGTCCCTCCAAAAAGGGTGATCTATGGAAACACGTACCGGGCAGAAACCGACGATGGTGGGACGCGTCCGCACCAGGTATAGCGACCGTGACGTGAGCGTCCGCGAGAAGGCGGTGTCGCTGTTCGTGCTGAACGCGATCCTAAGCGTCGGCTTCCTGGTGCTCGGCGCGGTCCGACTCGCCGAAGGCGCGATCGTGACCGGCGCGGCCGAAGTGGTCATCAGCGTGCTGCTCGGACTGTCGGTATTGGCGATCCTGCGCGGCGCGTTCAAGAGTGTGTCGGTTGCGACGGTGGTCCTGTTCGTCCTGGCCGCCGCGGGCCTCTTCCTGATCCGCGACATCACGTCCCCGAACGACATCTACATCCAGACGACCTACATGATCCCGGTCTTCGCGACCGCGACGCTCCTGGCGTACGCGACGTGGCAGGTCGTGATGATCCTGGGCGCGGGCTCACTCGTGATCGTGCTCCAGTACGCGCTACGCGTTGCGCCGACGCTCGACGCGCTCGGTTATGGATGGGGTATGAGCGAGTTTCTGGTCGCGCTGCTCCTGACGATCTTCACCGCGATCTTCACGTGGCAGACGTTCAAGATGCAGAGCCGGACGCTCGATCTGATCCAGCGTCAGGCCGCCGTTTCGGATGAGCGGCTTGTGCGGATGAAGCAGCTCGTCGACCGGCTTGGCACGGCGTTCAACGTCGGTGCGCAGCTGCAGGAGGGAGCCGAGCACAACGCGCACGCGGCGCAACAACTCACCGACAACGTCGCCGCGATCGCCGAAGAACTCGAATCGCTACGCGCGACGCTTCAGACGACGACCGATGCGCACGCGAGGATCGAATCGGTCAAAAACGACGTCGAGTCGGTCACCGGGAACCAGACCAAGGTGATCGGCGCGAACACGCAGACGATCGGCCGCCTCTCACAGGACGTGGTCACTATGCGCGACTCGACGCGGGCGCGGTCAAACGTGGTTCAGGAACTCGTCAGCAGCGCGCAGCGCGCCGAAGAGAGCCTCGCCAAGACGCTTTCGTCGTTCAAGGAGACCGAGCAGTCGTCGGAGAAGATCCTGGGGGTCAACTCGGTCATCCAGCAGATCGCCGCGCGTACCAACCTGCTCGCGATGAACGCCGCGATCGAAGCGGCGCACGCGGGCGAAGCGGGTCGCGGATTCGCGGTTGTCGCCGAGGAGATCCGAAAGCTTGCCGATGAGACCGACCAGAACTCACGGATCATCCGCGAGACGCTCAAGGCGAACCAGGATCTCAACGCGAGGCTCATAGAAGACGGACAGAGCCTGTCTACCGTTTTTGCGGCGATTTCAACGTCGGTCGCGGATGTTCACGAGTTCCTGGCGTCGATCATCGACAGCATGGACTCGCTCGCGAACGGACACACCGCCGTCGGCGACCAGACCGCGCAGCTTGACCGGGTCAACCATGACGTCGAGCGCGCGGTTCACGCGATGACCGAATCGCTGCGCGCCGAAACCGAAGGGCTCGCACGGGTGAGCGAATCGGTCGGCAGGATCGACGAGGTCCTGCGAAAGCTCCGCGCAGTCGCAGAGGAGAACCTGGGCATCTCGTCACGGCTCGAAGAGATCGGCACCGAGAACGTGCGTGGCTTCGCAACGCTCGACGAAGCGATGGACAATCTTCGCGATGTCGGCGATCTTCGCGATGTCGGCGATCTTCGCGCTGTCGGCGATCTTCGCGCTGTCGGCGATCTTCGCGCTGTCGGCGATCTTCGCGCTGTCAGCGATCCTCCCTACGCGGCGGACCGCACGACTCGCGAAGCGATAGCCGCGCGTCGAGCTTGACGCGCGCGACGCCGTCGGCATCGGTATCGGGCTCACCGTC
>SKVA01000236.1 GCA_007129695.1 Spirochaetaceae bacterium
CATCGACGTGCTTGACGGTCATCCCGCCTCGCAGAACGTTGTCCGAACACGCCATGAGCTCGGCTCCGACGCCGCCGAGGTACGCATGGAGAACTCCCGCCGGCTGGTAGGTAGCCTGCCCCGGCCGCAAAGAGAACACGTTGAGAAAGAGCGGCGACAGAATACCCGGATCACCGGGATACGCGTCGGCAATCCGCAGGATCCAGTAGAACCGAGCTGACTCGTCTCCCACGGCGGGTTGCTCATCGGCGCCTGCGCGCCATCGCGACTTGGCGAGCGCGATCGCCGCGGCAATCAGGTCCCGCCGATCATCGTCGTCGAGCGTCAGAACCGATGTGAGATAGCGGCGCAGATCGGCTTCGTCGCGTGGTGCAGCGATGTTCACGTCACAGTCGGCGAACTCTTCGGTCGCGAAGTCGGTGCCGATCAGTTCTGCCGGCCGAAACCCGCGCAACCCCCAGAACGGAGTAATCGCACAGATCAGCTCGGGCTTGTGGTTGGCATCCCGGTAGTTGCGGTCCGGGGCGTCAATCGGCGTACCACGCTCCTGTTCGGCGGCGTAGCCCGACGCGGCCAGATCGCGCGACGGATGCACCTGGATCGACAACGGCTCGCCGGCGCACAGGATCTTGAACAGATACGGCAGCGTGACAGCCGACGACCCGGTGTCGATCGACGCGGCGCGTCCGAGCACCGCGTCGGGGTCGGCCGCGATGTGATCACCGAGCGTACGAGCCACGCCATCCACGACGAGCTTCGACGGAGCCTTGTCATGCGCGCCCATCCACAGCTCCGCCATCGGGTCACGCCTCGGGTTGTCGAGCCCGTACAGCCGCGTGAGCGCGTCGCGAGACCCCCACGCGTAGCGCTGAACGGTATTGTCCATCGGGTAGATCATCGCGGTCGATGATACGGGAGCGCCCCGGCTCGGTCAATCGAAGCGCAGAGTCGATGACACGTCCACGGTGTTGTGATAGGGTGCTTGTGATCATGAATAGCCGAACACGTCCATTCAACGCCGAACGGGTTGGCGCACAGCTCGGTGCGCGCGGCCTCGACCCATTGCACGTCGGTCGCTATGCAACGCTCGTGCAAAGGCTCGACACAGCCGATCCGGGTCGAGTCGGTACGACCTACCTCGCGAGCGCGCCCGGACGGACCGAACTCGCGGGCAACCACACCGACCACAACCGCGGGCGGGTACTCGCAGCGTCGATCAACCTGGACTCGATCGCCGCGGTAGTTCCGCGAGACGACAGCGTCGTCGTTCTCCGCAGCGAGGGGTTCGAGCCGGTCGAACTCGATGCGGACGACCTCGACCCAAGGCCCGGCGAAGCGGGAACGACCGCCGCGCTTGTCCGCGGCGTTATGGCCGGCTTCGCGAACAGAGGCTACCGAACGGGGGGCTTTTCGGCGGCCGCGAGCTCTACGGTCCTGCCTGGATCGGGGCTTTCGTCGTCGGCGAGTTTCGAGGTGCTTGTCGGGCAGATCGAAAACGTACTCTACAACGACGGCTCGGTCGGTCCGACCGCGATCGCGCAGATCGGCCGATACGCGGAGAACGCCTACTTCGATAAACCGTGCGGCTTGATGGACCAGGTTGCATGCGCCACCGGCGGCGGCGTGGCGATCGATTTCGCCGATGAGTCCAACCCGATCGTAGAGACCGTCGACATCGCGTTCGCCGCCGCGGGGCTCGCGCTCGTTGTCGTCGATACCGGTGGCAGCCACGCGGACCTGACCGGCGAATACGCGGCGATCCCGGCCGACATGCGCGCGATCGCCGCCGCTCTAGGCGGCGAGCAACTTCGCGACGTTGCCCCTGCATCGTTCTACGCGGACATCCGTCGGTTGCGAAGCGAGATCGGCGACCGCGCGGTCGCGCGCGCGATCCACTTCTTCGGCGAGAACCAGAGAGTCGCAGACATGGTCGACGCGCTGAAGGCCGGTCGCATAGTCGACTACATCGGGCTGATGGGGGAGTCGGGTCACTCGTCGGGACTCTTTCTCCAGAACTGCGCACCGGCGGTCTCCACGGGTGAACAGGGCGTGGTCGTTGCACTCGCGCTGACCGAACGTTTCCTGAACCGTGTCGGTCTTCGTTCGGGCGTCGACGCCGCTACGCGCGTGCACGGCGGCGGTTTCGCAGGCACGATCCAGACGCTGCTCCCGATCGATCGAGTCGGTGACTACGCCGACGCGCTCGCCGACGTCTTCGGACCAGAGTCTTCTACGGTGCTGTCGATCCGCGGCGCCGGCGCTATCGCATTTCAGTTGGAGGAAGCATGAACAAGTCACCACTTCAGACCGCGCGCTACCAGTACAGCCCCAAGGTCCCGGAGTCACTGCGCGCTTCGCTCGACCGCATCCGGATCGACCTGGGCGATCCGACCGAGAGCGTCGACAATCAGTCCGAGCTCAAGCAGCTGTTCCGGCATACCTACGGAAAGCCGGTTGCGACGATCAGCACCGATCCCGATGACCGCAGACCGGCGGGCAAACCGCTGACCGTCGCCGCGGTGCTTTCCGGGGGACAGGCTCCGGGCGGACACAACGTGATCGCGGGGCTCTTCGACGCGCTACGCGGGCTGAACGCCGACTCAAGACTGTTCGGATTCCTCAAAGGACCCGGCGGGATACTCGCGGACAAGGCGATCGAGATCACGCCGAGCTTCGTTGACGAGTACCGCAACACAGGCGGCTTCGACATGATCCAGTCGGGCAGGACCAAGATCGAGTCGCCCGAGCAGTTCGCGAGGGTGCTCGAGGTCTGCAAGAAGCGCGAAATCGACGCGCTTGTGATCATCGGAGGCGACGACTCCAACACGAACGCGGCGCTTCTGGCCGAGTACTTCCTGGAGCAGGGCGAGTCGATCCAGGTGATCGGCGTGCCGAAGACGATCGACGGCGATCTCAAAAACGAACAGGTCGAAGTATCGTTCGGGTTCGATACCGCGACGCGCACCTACTCCGAGCTGATCGGGAACATCGAACGCGACGCGGCGAGCGCGCGCAAGTACTGGCACTTCATCAAGCTGATGGGCCGCAGCGCGAGCCACATCGCGCTCGAGTGCGCGCTGCAGACGCAGCCGAACATCTGCATCATCAGCGAAGAGGTCGCCGAACGACGTCAGACGCTCGACGCGCTCGTCGACTCGATAGTGCAGATTGTCCGGAGGCGAAGCTCGAACGGCGAGGACTTCGGCGTCGTTCTGGTCCCGGAGGGTCTGATCGAGTTCATCCCGGAGATGAAGGCGCTGATCGCGGAGCTCAACACGCTGCTCGCTACGAACCACGCGCACTTTTCGACGCTCAACACGTTCGAAGACCAGTCCGAATGGGTCAACAAGCGGCTCGGGCGCGACTCGTCGTACGTGTTCAGCTCGCTTCCGACCGAGATCCAGAGGCAGCTCCTGATGGATCGTGATCCGCACGGGAACGTGCAGGTCTCCCGGATCGACACCGAGAAGTTGCTCGTGACGATGACGAGCGATCGCCTTGCGGAGCTCAAGAACAAGGGAGAGTTCTCCGGGAGCTTCAGCGCGCTCACCCACTTCTTCGGGTACGAGGGCCGCTGCGCCTTCCCGTCCAACTTCGACGCCGACTACTGCTACAGCCTCGGGTTCACCGCGTGCGTGCTGATCGCCGGAAAGCTGACCGGCTATCTGAGCTCGGTTCGTAACCTTGCATCGCCGGCCGACGAGTGGATCGCCGGAGGGGTCCCCCTCACG
>SKVA01000461.1 GCA_007129695.1 Spirochaetaceae bacterium
AAATCCAATTCCCGGTGTGGCCGGAGCCACCGGACACCGTCGACGGATTCCAGGTAACCCAGCCGGGAACGGCGGCGTCCGTCGACCTGGATGTTGTACCAGGCCCGGAAGCGTTTTGTTTCGGGATCGCGGAGGACGGTGACGTAGGGTTGGAAGTTCCCGTCCTCTTCGCCGCTGATGAGGGGATTCGCGGGCTCGGCGAGGCCGGGCTGACCGGGCACGAGCGCGCGATGATCGGCGCGCTCGACCAGCTGCGCGACCTGCTGATCGGAGAGGATCCGTTTCGGATCGAGCACCTGTGGCAGCTCATGTTTCGCGGCGGGTTCTTCCCGGCGCAGCGGATCGTGTCGTCGGTTATCGCCGGCGTCGACATGGCGCTCTGGGACATCAAGGGCAAGGCGCTCGGAGTGCCGGTTTACGATCTGTTCGGCGGACGCGTACGCGACAAGGTCGTCTGCTACCCTCACGTCGGCGGAGCGAATGACGACGAGCTCGTCGCGAGCTGCAGGGGCGCCGTCGAGCAGGGCTGGAAGTTCGTCCGGTTCGACCTTCCGGCCGACGGGCAGCGGATAGATCCGAGTCGCGCGGTTCGCGAAGGGGTGTCGCGGTTCCGCGCGGTCCGTGAGGAGTTCGGCGACGAACTCGAGATCTGCATGGACGTGCACACGCGCCTGGACCCGAGCGACGCGGTCACGCTGTGCCGCCAGGTCGAGCAGTACCGGCCGTACTTCATCGAAGACCCGCTTCGAAGCGAAAACTACGACTCGTACCGGATGCTCCGGTCGCGGACCGGCGTGCCGATCGCGGCCGGCGAGCAGTACAGCAGCAAGTGGGAGTTCCGTCAGGTAGTCGAGGAGGATCTCATCGACTACGCGCGGATCGATCTTGCGATCTGCGCGGGGCTCACCGAAGCGCGTAAGATAGCCGGCTGGTGCGAAACGCACTACATCAGGCTCGCGGTGCACAACCCGATCGGACCGGTCAGCACGTCGGCGTGCCTCCATCTGAATCTTGCCACGCCGAACTTCGGTGTGCAGGAGCTTCCGCGCAGGCCCGGAGAGAGCCTGGACGACCTGATCGTGCACCAGCCCGAGTGGGCCGACGGGCACCTGTTGCCTCCGACGCGTCCGGGGCTCGGGATCGAACTGAACCATGACGCGCTCGCGCGCTATCCGTACGAGCCGAAGGGACTCGGAACGCTGCGTCGCGACGACGGGTCGTTCACGAACTGGTAGGGTCGGGCAGCCGCACCGGCTTGCACAGCCGGTCGGTGTCCGCGGCGACGCGTCCGCACGAACCGCAGACGTACCGCGGGGGCATGACGAGCCGGGCGTATTTCGCCGGCTTCTCTTTCAGGTCGCCCCGGGACCATTCGCACAGTTTCTTCCTGCCCATGGTGGGCAGAAGGTACTGCCGTGAGCGCGACGCGGCGACCGGTTGGAGCACTGGTCACGGTCGCACGGAATCGGGACAATGCCGTGAGGAGCAGGTATGGCACACGGTACACAACCGCAGTACAACGGGCTCGGATCGAGCATGGGCACGCTCGCGAGGCGGTCGACGGCGCTGACCCGGTCGATATCACCGGAGAACCCGACCGGCGAATCGGGAGGTGGCGCGCGCAGCACCGACATCCCCGACACGCACCCCGCGCGTGACCTGGGACCCGGGTGGAAGGTCAGGCCGAACGTCCGGATTCCGGCCGGCTCAACGTTCACGATGGCCGATATCCGGGGCCCCGGTGCGATTCAGCAGATCTGGCTCACGCAGACCGGCGCGTGGCGCGATCACATTCTGCGGATCTACTGGGACGGCCAGGAGCAGCCGTCGGTCGAGTGCCCGGTAGGCGACTTCTTCGCGTGCGGGTGGGGCCGCTACGCGCAGGTGTCGTCGCTCGCGGTGTGCGTGAACCCCGGCAGCGCGTTCAACTGCTACTGGGAGATGCCCTTCCGGAAGCGCGCGTTGATCACGATGGAGAACATCGGGAGGAAGGACTCGACGCTCTACTACCAGGTCAACTACACGCTCACCGATGTCCCTGACGACTACGCGTACTTCCACGCGCAGTTCCGCCGGTCAAATCCGCTCGAGTACAAGACCGATCACGTGATCCTGGACGGCGTGAGCGGGGCGGGGCAGTACGTCGGCACCTACATCGCGTGGGGCGTCAACAACACCGGCTGGTGGGGTGAGGGCGAGGTCAAGTTCTTCATCGACGATGACGACGAGTACCCGACGATCTGCGGCACCGGTACCGAGGACTACTTCTGCGGCTCGTACAACTTCGACGTCGGTAAGGAGCGCGGCGGCTACAGAGAGTTCACGACGCCGCACGCGGGGCTCCCGCAGGTGATCCGGCCCGACGGGCTCTACGACTCTCAGCAGCGCTTCGGGATGTACCGCTGGCACATCGCCGACCCGATCCGGTTCGGCTCGCGACTGCGCGCGACCGTCCAGGCGCTTGGCTGGCATTCGGAAGGGCGCTTCCTTCCGCTGCGCGACGACATCGCATCGGTCGCGTACTGGTACCAGACGCTGCCGACCGCACCGTTTCCCGATCTCCCGTCGCGCGACGAACTCGAGATCGTATAGGAGTCGCAGGTCGACCTGCAGCACGCACCCGTTGCAGCTGGGGGCCGATCGGGAGCCGGGTTGATGTGACGGCGGCGAGCCGCCGTGGAGTGATGCTTGATTTTGAATGCACAGCTGTTATATTTTGGTAAATCAAATTGGATGGCGTATGCACCTGCTTTTTGGACTGATCGCATCGACTCTCCTTTCTCGGCGCGCTGACTCGCGATCCGGTGTCGCGCGGTTGCCGAACTACTGGGGAGCGCTCGAGGTTCGCCACCAACTGCCCGGTCGGGTACGGTTTGTGTGCGCGCGCCTGGTCGCAGACGCCGTCGCGTCGAAGAAGGTGGAACAGGAGCTCCCGAGACTACCCGGTGTCGTACAGGTGTGCGCCGATCCGCGTACCGGAAGTGTGGTGGTCAGGTACGACCCCGCGCGGATTGATGCGCAGACGGTTCAGGCAGGGATTCTTGCGCTTGCCGAGCTTGACCACGTGCATGACACGCCGCCGCCGGGAGCGCTGAGCAGGATGACCGACGGCGCGATCGATGCGCTCAACCTGGCTCTGATGGACGTAACTCGCGGCGCGGTCGACCTCGATTTCGCGGTACCGACCGTCCTCATGGCCGCCGCGACCGTTCTGTCGATGCGGAAATCGGCTGCGGCGATACCGGCTGTCGTGACGCTGACCTGGTGGGCTACGGCCTATATGCTCAGCGGCCGCCGGCGCGGGGCAGCGAGGGGCTGCACATGACGATGGTGCTCAATGCGCTTTCGGCGATGATGGGTCGCGTCGATATTCTCCATTCGCTGCCGGGCAGACTCAGATTGCACGTCCCCGCGATCGCGTCCGTTCCCGCGACGTGGCCGATCGCCGATCTGGAGGCAGTGGCTGTCCGGACGATCGGCGGGGTCCGACGCGTGGAGGCGAGCAGACACACGTCCACGCTTCTCATCGAGTACGACACGTCGCTGACCGAGGATGACATGGTGCTCTTCGTGCGTGCTGCGCTGCGCCTGATCGTCGAACTCGCGCCGCGGTTTGCCGCGCTCGCGCCGGACGCCCGGCGATCCGCGATGGATCGGCTCCTGGGCTTTCTTGATAGCAAGAGCGTCCGGCCCGGAGTGTCGCTCACGGTGCCCGAATCGGTGTGG
>SKVA01000213.1 GCA_007129695.1 Spirochaetaceae bacterium
GTGACGCTCGTGAGAACCTCGGTGCCGATCAGCAGGACGCGCCCGGACCCGCCGGCCTCTACCAGCGATCGTGCCATCTCCAGTCCGTACGCGAAGCCGGTACATCCGGCCTGGAGGTCGAAGGCGCCCGCGTTCGACAGACCCAAGCGGTCCTGCATCACGCAGGCGGTCGCGGGGAAGGTGAGGTAGTCGGGGGTGGATGTCGCGCAGATCACCAGATCGATGGAGCCGGGGTCGGCGTGAGCCTGTTCAAGCGCGCGCGCTCCCGCGATGACGCCCAGGTCGCTCGCCGACTCGCCGGCCGCGGCGTAGCGACGCTCACGGATCCCGGTGTGCGAGTAGATCCACTCGTCGGAGGTGTCGACCTTCTGTGCGAGTTCATCGTTCGTGACGATCCGGTCGGGTACATGGCACGCGAGCGACGTGATGGCGGCTTTCATGGGTCGACAGTCTAAGCCGAGCCCCGCCGCCGGTCAAGCGAAGGAGACAAGACGGAGAGGTCAGAGCTCTCCGCCTGTCAGAACGTTCTACTGGCTGACTGCGGTGCCTTCGACTTCGACCGTTGCCCAGTTGACGATCGGGACGAAGTACGAAAGGAGGAAGTCGACGACGGTGAAGCCGTCGCGGATGACCAGGTTGGTTGCCGCGTTGCCGCCGGCCGCCTGAATCTGCGGGCTCATGACCAGATCGAGTCGCTCGGCCGGGTTGTCACCAAGGACCAGAATCGACGGGTGCAGGATGTAGATGTATCCGGCGCTCGCCTCAAAGGTCCCTGCGACCGCACCGTCGATGTTACCGTACGCCAGGCGACCGTCGGTCGTCGTGTACGTTGTCATGCAGCCGGCAAGCGCCAGAACCGCGATGACCATTGTCAGAATCACAAGTACTCGTTTCATGTTCTCCCCTTCATTCTTTGCGCGGGCGCTCTGACCGCCCGACCTCTATAGCCTGGGATACCCCCCGACTATTCTGCCAATGAAAACCGACCACCGCGCGTCGGACCGGTAGCTCGCGCCGACACCGACGCCTTCGAACGGTCCGAGCGGCACGCGGACGAGCTGGGTCAGCCGGTAGACGAAGGTCGGTTCGCCCCCGAAGGCCCACCCCGCGTCGGCGGTCACGTAGACGCCGAACAGCTTCGCGCCCCCAGCCGACAGCGTCTCGATGAGCGGGAGCTCCAGACCCAGCGTGGGGTAGAAGCGGCTCCAATCGAGCACGCCGACGTTCAGCCGCGCTCGCGGGCGAAACCACCCGCGTCCGTAGCCGTAACTCACGCCGAACCCCAGGTACCGGTTACGAAGAAACGAACGGACCGGTTCGTTGAAGTCGGCGGTGAAGTCGATCTCGGTCGACAAGCCCAGGTAGTGAAGATCGACAGGCCGGTCGGGCGCGACATCGACCGCGACCGAGCGCTGCGCGGCGACAACGACGAACCCGATCGCCAGAACTGCAGCTATGAGTCGCGCGGATCGCGCGTGGTGGAACGTCACGCCTCCTATTCTACCGACTGAATGGCCCGGGAACAACCAAACCCGGACGAAACGTCGCAATCGACCTCCACCCAGTCGGCGGAACCGGGTAGCCGCGCCGTTCACTCTCTCAGCCAGCGGGCGGTTCGCGAGTCCAGGTTCGTGAGGCCGAGCTGCTGCGCGTGGTCGACGATCTGCTGGTACTCCGCGGTCGTGACGCGACGCGCGATCCGGGGGATGCTGAACGCTTCGTGATGCGGCGTGTACTGCTCCATGATGTTCACGTACGTGTCGGGCGGCAGATTCGCTGCGATCCAGTCGAGAACCTCCTTCGACCCGCTCGCGCTGTCGGGCATCACCAGATGGCGGATCATGAGGCCTCGGTTAACGATGCCCTCGGAGTCGGGGCGAGCAACGCCGACCTGGCGGTGCATTTCGAGCACCGCGCGCTTCGTCTGTTCGGGGTAGCCCGGCGATCGGGCGAACTGTTCGGCCTCGGCGCTCGACGCGAACTTCATGTCCGGGAGGTAGATGTCGACGATCCCGTCCAGGAGGCGGAGCACCTCCACGCGCTCCCACCCGCTCGTGTTCCAGACGATCGGGATGCGCAGACCGCGCGCGGCGGCGACGTCGATCGCCGCGACGATGTGCGGCGTGTAGTGCGTCGGCGTTACGACGTTGATGTTGTGACTCCCGAACGCCTGGAGCTGGAGCATTGCGTTCGCGAGCTCGTCGATGGAGGTCCGGTTGCCGCGTCCAAGAATGCTGATCTGGTAGTTCTGGCAGAAGACGCAGCGCAGGTTGCAGTGGCTGAAGAAGATCGTTCCCGATCCCGATCGACCTACGAGCGGGCGCTCCTCACCGAAGTGCGGTTGAACCGACGCGACGACGAGCTGGGTTCCCGGTGCGCGGCAGAAGCCCTGCGCTCCGGCGAGCCGGTTCACGCCGCAGCTGCGCGGGCAGAGATTGCACGACTCCATCATCGCCCACAGCTGCCGCGCGCGCTCGGCCAGTTCACCCGATTCGTGCAGCGCCAGGTAGGCGGGCACGAAGCCGCCGGCAGGCGGGGTCGCACCACCGCGGACATCGGCCGCGCCCCGCGGATCGTCCGGTTGTGACTCGCTCGACGGGGCGGCGGTCACGGTCCCGCCGACCCGCAGACTCAGCCCCACCGCGGCGAACACCGCGATGATGCCGACGCCCGCGAATGCCTTGAGTCTGGTAGTACTCATGTCGCCTCCGTTGCAGTAGTCGATGTGCCAAGCAGGAGCCCCGCCGAGATTGCCTTGATCAGTCCGACCGTGACGCCCGCGCCGGTCAGCCCCAACAGCGGTAGCAGCACGATGCCGCCCACGATACCTCCGACGCATCCGCCGATCAGGTCGGCCCCGTAGACCAGACCGGCCCCCGACGGGTCGGCTGCGGATCGCGCTCCCGGTGTCGGAAGGTTCGTGGCGCGCGCGAGCACGCTGCACGCGACCGGGAACTGCGCTCCGCAGACGGCTCCGGCTGCCACGAGCAGCGGAAGGAAGAGCGCACGGACCACCGATGGTGGGGTACCGCCTGCGATCGCTGGCGCGGCGAGCGGGAGGAGCACCAGGAGGAGCATCGTGAACATGAGAACCGTGGCATCGGTCACGATGAGGAGCCGCCGCGCCCGGTCGGCGCCGGGTCGACTCAGTAGGCGAGTCGTGATGAGCGCCCCGATCCCGAGCCCCGAGATGAACGCCGCCGCGAGCAGCCCCAACCAGCCGAACAGGCGGCCCGCGACGATCTGAAAGCTGAACAGGAGCGACAGGTTCACGACCATCGCGGCGAATCCGGTCGTGACAACGGCCGGGATGACCGGTGTCCGCCGCGAAGGGCTCAGCCGATTGAGCGCGAACGCGGGAATCAGGAGCAGAACGCCGACGGTGCCAACGATCGCCGCCGGATGGAGCGTGTAGAGCGCGTTCAGCAGCCGCGCGGTTGCCGGCGCGTTGAGGCTGCTCCAGTACGCGACGCTCAGGAAGAGCGCGCGCGGTCGGAAGTCGCTGATCGATCGGCGCGTTCCGGCGGCCGCGAACTCATTGAACCACTCGTGCCATCGGGGGTGGAGGCGCTGTTCCACGTGCCACGGAAGCGCGATTGCGTCGATCATGTCGCGTTCGCGCAGCCGCTCGACAAACTCGTCGATGCCGAACCCGAGGATCGTCGCATCCGAGGATGCGATCAGGAACGACTGCGAGTCGCCCGGAAAGGCTCTGACCACCGGGA
>SKVA01000562.1 GCA_007129695.1 Spirochaetaceae bacterium
TACGGGCCCGATCACCGCTCGAACGAACACGGAAGCCACATCATCGAGGCGATCGAAACCGGCCGCATCTACCGCGGGCACTTCAACCGAGTTAACGGCGCGACGATCTCGAATCTCCCTGCCGACTGCATCATCGAAGCGCCGGGCTACGTCGATCACACCGGCATCAACATGACGCAGGTCGGCGACCTGCCGCTGGCGGCCGCCGCGATCTGCAGCGTCAGCGTCAACGTCCAGCGCTTGGCGGTCGAGGCCGCGGTCCACGCCGACGACACGCTGCTGCGCCAGGCGTTCATGCTCGACCCGCTGACAGGCGCCGTGTGTAACCCGCCGGAGATCTGGCAGATGGTCGACGACATGCTGATCGCCGGTGAGAAGTGGCTGCCGCAGTACGGCAACGCGATCGCCGCGGCGAAGAAGCGGCGCGAAGCCGGTCCCCGGATCGCGACGAAGGAGTACTCGGGCGCGGCGCGCCTGGCGGTGAAGAGCGTCCAGGAACTGCGCGACGCCGAATCGGGGCTGAACGTCGAGGCGCGCGCGTTCAAGTTCAAGCAGTAGGCGCGGCGGCGGCTACGTGCTGGGGTGGGACGGAACGAGCGCCCCCCCGCGCAGGAACTCGATCGCGTTGACGTGGCGGATACCCGACAAGCCTCCGGGCTCGACCTCGTCCATCGACACGATCACCTTTGGATCGGCACTGCGGATATCGACTATAGTCGAAACTTTCGCTCGATCAACTGTTTTGCCGATTGTAATCGAAACTTTGCATGGAGCTGGTTTCGTTCGGTGCGTGGAGGGCTCACATCGGCGCGCCGTAGATCGACTCCGGCACATAGACGTGCGTGACCGTGTAGTCGCCATCGACCGCCGATGAGAAGCGGCCCACCGACGTGTAGTCGATGACGACGAAGTCGCACGCGTCGGCGGCGCACCCGGCGGCGGGCCCCGCGATGCTTCGCGGCACGCGCACCGTGTCCATGTCCGGCGGCGCGTAGCGCGCGGGTACGAACGCGACCGCGTGGACGCCCCGGGCGCTCGATACGACGCCGATCGCGACGTCGATCCGCCAGAACCGGAGCAGCCCCGCGGTGACGAGCGCCCAATCCTCGCAATCGCCGCCGCCGGCCTCCAGAAAGTGATCGGGACGCAGAGCGGTGTCGTTGTGGAGGTAGCGGTAGCGCTGACGGAGCCGGCGCTGAAACGCAATGATCTCATCCCACGACAGCGTCGCATCGCGGTCGACATCGGCGTCGACGAAGAGCGCGATCGTCGCCGCGTCGGTGATCCCGGTCCGGGCGGAGAACTCGCGCGCGAGCGCGTCGACGCGCGCCTGCTCAACGCGGGTGTAGCTCGGCGGACGCGTCGTCACGTAACCGGCCACGGCCAGAGCGACCACCAGGACGACCGTCAGCCCGACGCCGCTCCGCCGGCGCGCCGGCTCCTGCCGGCCGGGCTCCTGCTGGTGCGAAGGCGCGTCACGCGTAGCAACGAATGCGCGTGCCGGCGTACCCGGGCCGAGTTCCAGCCGCGCCGCGGGAGACGTAGCGACCGGGGTGCCGGAGCGCGCCGCAGCCGACAGAACCGCGAGCACGCGGTCGGCGCGGAACGTGCGCTCCTCGCCGCGGCTGTGGCAGTGGCCTACGAAGTAGGTCACGCCGGCGCGGCTGGTATAGCGACGGTGGACGTCGACGGAGCGCTCTGAGCTTTGGCCGCTCGCGTTGACGTAGAGGATCCGGACCCGACGGCCCGGTTCGATCGCGAGGAGTTCGGTTCGCGCCGGCGCTTCGACCATGGAACCGGGAATGCAAGCCGCGTGCCACTCCCTGGCGCGCCGCGGGAGTCGCTTCCAGGGTATCAACAATTCCGGCACCACCATCCGCGTTACGCCCGGTGTAACCACGGTTACGGTCGCACACCGCGATGCGGGCTCGCGCGCGGTCTCGTCGGTCTTGAAGGATGGCACGCTCCGTGCTCTACTTCGTTGAGGTCGTCGATGAACCAGATTCTGCTTTCATTCGTCGGGAATCGTGATCCGTACGCGGACGACGAGACGGGGCCCGTGCTATCGCTACTCCAGTCGCGCTCGTTCTCCCGGGTCGTACTCTTTTGTAACGGTTCTAGCTACGTCGAGCGCGCTCGATCGGTCCACGAGGCGGTCGCGATCGACTCGCCGCACACCCGGTTCAGCTACGTGTCGATCGATCTGGAGTCGCCGATCGACTACCGCGAGATCTTCCACGAGCTCAAAGCCGCGATCGATCAGCTGTTGCCCACGTTCGCCGACGTTCCGCATCGGCTGTCGGTGCTTCTGGACCCCGGAACCCCGCAGATGCAGACCGCGTGGTTTCTGCTGGTCGCGAGCGGCCACCTGGACGCCGAGCTGTTGCAGGGCGTACCGCCGCGATTCGCCGGTGGCGCGTACAAGGTGCGAAGCGTCGATCTGTCGCACGATCTGTTTCCCGGGATCACGATCTCTCGATCCGACGCACGGCCAGAGGTCACGCGACCCGCGCAGACAAACGCCGCAGCGCCCTCCGACGGCGAGTGGATCCAGGGGTCTCCGGCGACGATCGTCGGCGCGAGCGTCGGGTTCTCCGACGTGATCGACCAGGCGCGGCGCGTCGCGCGCTACGACGTGTCGGTGATCATCCGCGGCGAAACGGGAACCGGCAAGGAGGTCGTCGCGCACCTCATCCACGACTCGAGTCCGCGCGCGCGCAGGCCGTTCGTCGCGATCAACTGCGCGGCGATCAGCGCGGCGCTCGCGGAGAGCGAGTTCTTCGGGCACGAGAAGGGCGCATTCACCGGAGCCGACCGGTCGCGCCTGGGGCAGTTCCGCGCGGCGGACGAAGGCACGGTGTTCCTGGACGAGGTGGGCGATCTGCCGCTGGAACTGCAGGCGAAACTCCTGCGCGTGTTGGAGGACGGGACGGTGGTGCCGGTCGGATCGGACAAGCCGGTGCGCGTGAACGTGCGGGTGCTCGCGGCGACGAATCGCGATCTGGAGGAACAGATCGCCGACGGGTCGTTCCGGCGCGATCTCTACGAGCGGCTCGCGAACGTGACGATCAGGATCCCGCCGCTTCGCGAGCGCACCGACGACATCCCGCTCCTCCTTCGTCACTTTGTGAGTCGATGGAACGAGCAGTACGGGGAGCAGAAGGGCATCGGCGACGACGCGCTCGCGCTCCTGCTCGACTACCCGTGGCCGGGGAACGTGCGCGAGCTACAGAACGCGGTCGCGTCGATCTGCGCGATGGGCCACTCCCCGCACATCGGCGCCGAGCTCCTGCCGCGCGCGATCCTCAAACACTTCGACCGGCCACGCTCGTTCGCGGGCGCGGTCACCGAGATCCCGCCCGAGGGCCTGGACCTGCGCGCGCTCCTCCACGACATGGAGAAGAGCTTCTACCAGGACGCGCTTGGAAAGACCAACGGCAATGCCGAGCAAGCCGCGCGCCTGTTGGGCATCAACGGCGCCGCATTCCGCAAAGCCGCGCGCGAGCGACTGGGGATTGACTCGGGGGAGTAGCGTGGGAGAGGGACCGGTGTGAGTTCTCTACAGCGCGCCGAGGTTCAGGCCACGGAGCGCATCCTCAACACGATCCTCGAGAATGAGGGCAACCGCTTCGCGCAGGCTCTGTTTGGCTTCGTCCCTGGTTTCGCCCTGCCCGTTCGCCCCGGGAA
>SKVA01000214.1 GCA_007129695.1 Spirochaetaceae bacterium
CGAGCCGGCGGCGCGCCTCCTCCAGGCGGTAGCGCGCCCCGCGCTCGGCGTCGGTCGCCGCGATCAGCCGGGCGCGCGATTCGCTATGGCGTCGCGCGATCCATCCGGCGACGGCACCGATAACCGACACGAGTACCACGAATACGGTCGGGTCGGGCGACACTCGATCCGCCTGTACGATCGCGGCGACCGCGGCCACGGGGATCGCGACGATCGCGATCGGTGCGACCATCGCCAGATCGAACGCGGCCGACGCGACCAGCACGCCGATCGAGGGATGGTATCGCGCGACGAAGAGAATCACCGCGGTCTTCGTGATCACCGACGGAACCGACCGGAAGAAGCGCGCGTCGGCGATATCGACCGCGACGCATAGCAGGAGCGGCGCGAGCATCACCGTGTCGAAACCCGGCGACCCGGCGAGCGACACCGCGGCGACGATCCACACCGCGACCTTCACCGCCCACCGGGCTACCTCGACGTCTCGATCCACGACGGAGATTCTACACGGCCTACCGCGCGACGTCGACCCGACGCCACGACCCGAGCAATCCGAACACGATCGCGAAGAGCAGCAGGATTCCGAGCTGCGGCACGATGTCGGCAAACGACGCGCCCGACAGCGCGGACGCTGTCGCCGACGTGGTCCAGCGGGTCGGTGAGAACGCGCCGATCCGCTGCAGGTAGTCGGGCATGATGTCGAACGGCCAGAACGCCCCGCCGAGCATCACGATCGGCATGATCAGGAAGTTGGCCGCGATAGCTGTCCGTTTCACGGTCTTCATCGCGTTCGCGACCGCGAGCGTGAACGAAACCGCGACGAGCGCGAACGCGACCAGAGTCGCGGTGACCATCAGCAGCGCGGTCGGGTGGAGCTGCGGAACGGCGGTCTGCACGGCCAATGCCGCCGCAATCGCCTGGAGCACTGTCACGCCGAAGAACGCAGCGTTGGTCTCCAGCATGTACCGCCGCAGCGAAACGGGGCCCGCGATCGTGCGGTGGAAGGTCCCGTCTTCGACGTCCTTCAGAAACATGATGCACGTTCCCATCGCCGTCACGAGCATCGTGAGCGTGAGCATTCCGATCAGCTGCGACACGCCCGCTGCATCGCTCGCGGTAAGCGCGCCGCGTTCGCTTCGAAACGATTCGGGTTCGAGCCTGAAGCTGCCGTCACGTACCCGAGCCATCGCACGCTCGAAGCGCTCGGCGTCGCCGTCGGCGTGTAGGGCGACATTGTGCGCGGCTGAGAGCACGGAGCTCGCGGCGGACGTGACCAATCGGGTCATCTGAACGCCCTGGAGCGAAAACGTCTGAACGCTCGCTCGCTCGCCGGCGACGACGGCGGCCTGCATGCCGGACGGGAGTACGAGCGCGTACTCGATACGGCCGTCGACGAGCGCGGTCCCGATTTCATCGTAGTCGACATCGACGAACACAGCGACCGGCGCTACGGTGTCGCGCACCATCCGCGACAGGAGCGATCCGTCATGATCGATGAGCGCGACGCGCATACCGTTTCCGCCACCGCCGGCGCCCACGATCAGCACGATGAGCGCCGGAATCGCGATCGTCATCAGGATCATCCACGGCCTCGCCGTGATCCGCTTGAGATAGGTCCGAAAAACTGTCATGCGTTCCTCCTGACGAGCAGTACGGTGAGCACGAGCGCGATCACCGCCCCGCCGATGAAGTAGATGAATGCCTCCGGGATCGCAGCCGGAGCCCGGTCGTAGACAATCGCCAAGAGCGCGGTCTGCCCCTGGTAGTGCGGAAGCAGGCGCTGGATCGCCCGGAACCCGGGGCCGACCGCACCGAACTGGATCGACCCGCCCGACACGATCATCGAACCAATCGCGATCGCGTTCACGATCGACTGCGCCTTCTGCCCGTCGCGGACGATGGCCAGAACAACCGCGCCGAGCGAGACCGCAAAGAGCGTGATTGCAGCGACGATCGCCGCGACCAGAAGGGGCCGGTCACCCCAGTTCGCGCCGAACATGAGCCGGGTGACGACGACGATCACGGTGGCCTGGACCAGCCCCGACACCGTGTTCGCGCTGAGTCTGCCCGACAGATGCGCCCACGACGGGATCGCGGTCGTGCGTACCCGGAGGCCGATCGGCTCGAGGATATCCTCGCGCAGCGCATCGACCGAGTAGCCGGCGACGTACATCAAAAAGAGCACGAGCATCGATATCGAGTAGAAGTCGAACGCTCCCGGGACGCGTCCGGCGCGCGAGATCTCCTGCGCCTCGAAGTTCGCGCGCATCGGCTCGTACCCGACGCTCGGCGTGCCGGCGTCCGCCGGGGCGCTCGACGCGGGTGCGTCGACGAGCAGCGCCGCAGTCACGTTCGCCGCGGCGACGTAGTTCCTGAGCACCGCGCGAACGACACCGGTGCGCAGTTGATTCCCGGTTCGTTCGATCAACCGGATACCCGCCGCGTCTGGGCTGGCTCCGAAGCCGGCCGGGACGTGGATCACGGTGAAGACCTCCTGCGAGGCCAGAAGCTCATCGGCGCGCTCGAGCGTACCGGCGTCGGTCGTCGCGAGGTACCCACCGATGTCGTCTCTAGTCAGGAAGTCGCGGACGGTGCGCGCGGTCGGCGTATCGGACTCGATCACGTACGCGACCGGCGTCGGGCCGATGTCGCGCGACTCGAACGCGCCACCGAGCGCGCCGCCGAGGACAAGGATGAGCCCGAGCGGCAGGAGCACCATCTCGGTGATCGTCGAAGGCTCGCGGCAGTTTCTGATGAATGAGTAACGGAGTACCGTCAGGAATTGCTTCATCGTACCACCCCCTAGTCGCGAAGCGATCGGCCGGTGAGCGACAAAAAGACGCTCTCGAGCGTCGGTCGCTCAACGTGCGCCGACAGGACCTCGGCCCCCGCGTCGACCGCCTTCTCGATGATGCGCCCAAGCCTGACCCCGTCGCGCTCGACGGTGATCCGCAGGTGCGTGCCGTCGGAGACGCACTCCTTCACGCCGGCAACGGTCGCGACCGCGGTCACGATGTCGGGCGACATCCGCTCGAGCTCGATGTCGATGATCTCGTGGTCGGCGACGAGCGCCTTCAGGTCGCTCTGCGAACCCGACGCGATCACGCGCCCGTGGTCCATGATCACGACGCGCGAGCAGACCGCCTCGACCTCTTCCATGTAGTGCGACGTGTAGACGATCGTCGCGCCGTCGCGCGCGAGCGTGCGGACCGACTCGAGGATGTGGTTGCGCGACTGCGGGTCGATGCCGACGGTCGGCTCGTCCATGATCACGAGTTCGGGTCGATGCGCGACCGCGCACGCGATGTTGAGCCGGCGCTTCATCCCGCCGGAGAAGGTCTTTGGCTTCTGCTTGCGCCGGTCGGTCAGACCGGTGAAGTCGAGCGCGTAGCGAACGCCGTCGGCGAGCTCCGATCCGCCAAGTCCGTACAGCCGCCCGAAGTAGGTGACGTTCTCCTCGGCGGTCAGATCGTCGAATACCGCGATCTCCTGCGGCACGAGCCCGATGCGCCGCCGCGTGTCGCGGTCGATTCGCTTCATCGTGCGGCCGAAGATCGATACTTCGCCCGAGTCGAACTCGGTGAGCCCGATGATCCCGTTGATCGCCGTCGTCTTCCCCGCTCCGTTCGGACCGAGCAGCCCCAGGATCTCGCCGTCGTCGATCGTGAGGTCGACGTTGTCGA
>SKVA01000180.1 GCA_007129695.1 Spirochaetaceae bacterium
AGAGAGCTCCGACGCGAAGCGCTTCACGGCTTCTACATCGATCTCATCGGTCGGTTCGCGCTCCAGGATCGACACGATTCGCAGCACGCGGCCGAAGAGCTCTGTCAGCGTTATCACCGTCTGCATAGCCTGGGCTTCGTTTCCTCCGTGCATCAGGAGCGGGACGTCGATGGCTTGCGGCGCGATCGAGCTCAACCGGCCAAGCGTGATCGCCAGTTCGCGCGCGGGGTGCCTGTACTCGCGCGCTCGCGACGACATCAGCTCGAGCAGATCGTCGATTTCCTTGCGCAGTACCGCGCACGCATCGCCGTTGGGCATGATCCCAGCGTCGAGCGACGCGTCGCGCAGCACCGGAACGTCTCCGTCCTCGTCGACGAGCGCCGGGAAGAAGCCACCGATCCGTTTACGTACGTGTGGAAGCTCCGCCGACAATCCGCGGATCGCATCAGTGGGCGCACCCGGTTCATCCTCGTCGGCAGGCTCGGTCTGGAGCGCGTCGGAGAGGATGCCGAGGTACTCGGCGAGCGCCGCGAGCGTGGTCTCGTCGACCCGGGTGAGCGGCAACGCCTCTATGTCGATCGCCGTGATCTCATCGACCGGAATATCCTGCCACGCATCGCGTTCGTGGATCGGATAGGTCGAACCATTCACGTTGAGCGCGACGATCGCGAACTTTCCGGAGCGCAGCCACTGTTCGAGTTCGTCGACTACTGCGCCAAGGCGGGTTTCGTCTTCGAGCTGGTAGTCAAGCGGCTCTGAGTTGACCAGGATTCGCATCGGATCCCCCCTCTATAGCATCGGCATGCTCACCGCCAATCTGAGGAGAAGTGGGCTTCAGTTGTTCCCGGTCTGCACCTGCAGGCTCTGCAGCCGTTGGCGGCTCTCCTGCAGCTGTCCGAGAGCGCCTTCCATCCGCGCGAACGACGCACGGTACTGCGCTTCAGCGCTCGCGAGGCGGTCCTCTTCGCGCTCGATTCGGCCGCGTGTCTGAGCGATCGACGTCGCGATGCTTCCCGTGCGAGTCGCGACGATCCCGCCGACCTGCGTATACGGCCGGAGGTTACGCTCGAGCATCACCGCCACTCCGTTGTCGATCACCCGGTCGCCGTCGGTATCGGAGCCGAACAGCTGGCGCATCGGCATGAGGTGGGTTTGCAGCCGGGTCTCGAGTTCGCGCGGGTTGACCTCCAGGTAGCCCCGCAGCCGCCCCGCGTCGACGCCGCCGCCGGCGCCGGCTGCGTTCGTGGAGATACCGACCTGCGCGAGCAGCGCGAGCTCGTTGCCCGCGTCGGTCGGGTAGGGATTCATCATGACCGTCTGCATCGAGCTACGCAGGCGCGAGAGCGTGAGATCGCCCCGCAGCATGCCCAGACGCTCCAGCGCCGCCTCGCGCTCCTGGTCGGTGAAGGTTGCGATCTCGTCGACGACGACACGGTCGCTTCGCGTGAGAACGTTTATCTCGCGCATCAACTCATTGTAGTAGAACACGAACGCGATCAGACCGTCGGTGATCGCCTCGCGATCGGGATCGACCGTGACGTCTACCGCGCGCGTGCTCACGCCGCGCAGCGCAAACGTCACGCCGTCGACCAGATCGTCGATCGAGTTCGTCGGCCGGATCACCTCAATCCCTTCGAACAGCAGGACCGCGTCGCGCGCTGTGGCGATCGGGTTGACCGGGGCGGTATCGCCGCGGACCGACTCGTCGTAGATCGCGACATTCTTCACCGCGATCTCGCGGTGCGTGTTGTTATTCACGATCGTAAGCCCATCGATCCGGTCCGCTACGTCGGCGAGCTTGACCTGTCGTGAGATGAATCCATCGGTGTCGCTGATCCGTGCAAGCGGTATCTCCTGCGACCCCGACCGGATGAACAGCGCGTCCAGGTCGTCGCGAACGACCGGCGGCTGCGGCTGCTCCCACGGAGGGATAGGCACGGTCGACGGTTCGTTGAGAATGCGCACGTCGCCGAGCGTGACCGATCCGGGATCGGGAATCTCCGGTCCCGGTGGTGCGGTGGGGGGAGTCCACCCCTCGTAGCGGTTGAGAACGCTGAGGTCAAACTCAAGGACCAGATTCGGTGTCACATCCACGGTCGCCGGGAGTCTGATCGACGCATCGCCACCCGGAAGGACGGTCACTGTGCCGTTCTGGACTAGACGCGTGCCCGCCGGTGTCCCTGCCCAGGCCGCGCTCACCGTCGACGCCTGGATCGGCGCGGATATCTTCTGATCGCGCACTTCCTCAAGGATTCCGGCTTCAAGACCGAACGCTCGGGCGGCCTCAAGGAAGTCGAGGCGGTTTTCGCTGCCCGTTCGCAGCGCTTCGATCAGGATTACCTGGCTGTTCGCGGTGTTCTGGACCACGCGAGCAGCCACGATGTCTCCGGCGCGCTGGTTGATCGTCTGCGCGAAGCCGCGAAGCTGTCCGCCCTGGAACGTGAAGAACGTCTCCTGCTCTCCGACGCGGAAGCCGTAGCGTCCCGCCGGGACCTGGTAGTCGGTCGCCAGGTTGCGCGAGATGAACCGGTCCGCGGTCGCAAGCTGTCGGACGTCGACGCTCGCGACTCCGAGCTGCGCGTTCCTGTTGGCGGTTGCCGTCAGCGACGACGGGTCGGAGGAGGACGCAACTCGTTCAAGGAAAGGGGTTTCAAAGCTGAACAGAAGCCGCGAGGCTTCCTGAAGGTTCGATATCTTGCGTCCGAGTTCTTGCCACGCGGCGCGCTCGTCCTCGTACCGGTCGATCTGGCGCTCCATGCGCTCGACCGGCGCGCGCTGCGCGTCCATGATCTGATCGATGAGACTCTGCGTGTCGATCCCCGAGTTCGTGATACCCGGGATCATCAGGTCGGACAATCTCTACCCCCGTGTCGGCCACCCTAGAACATAGCGCGACCCGAGAGCAAAAGCGAACCGGCGCCGCTAGATCACTTCGTCGATCAGCAGACCGAGCGCTTCCTGGATTCGGGCGTGCAGGCGTCGGATGCCTTCGGGCGGCAGTTCCTTGATTACCTTATCGGTGCGGTTGTCGATCACCTTGACGACCACCTGGTCGAGCTCCTGGTTCACCGAGAACTTGAGCCGTCGGTTCAGCGCCGACGTCACAAGGCGCAACTCTGCGACGACCGCTTCGATGTCGGGCGGCTGTGGCTGGAGCGTCCGTTCCTGCCGCTCTGCGAACGCCGCGCGCTGTTCGGTAAGCGTCGGTAGCCGCTGGTGGTCTGAGGTGTGATGTGCTGTGCCCGGCCCCATTATACCGGTGATTTCCATAGACATACTCTTACCTCCATGTAAGATGTCGCCTAAAGGGGGAGGGAAGGAGAGCGCGAGCTCCTTCCCATCCAGAAACCCCAAGAGATGACGTCCAGTAACCTCTTGGTTTGTAGCAGCCCTCGAGGTGCGCTGCCACGAGTGGAGGAATCAGTCTAGCCTAAGAGCTGAAGGACCGACTGCGGTTGGACGTTGGCCTGCGCCAGCATCGCCGTATTGGCCTGAACCAGGATCTGATTCTTTACGAAATCGACCACCTGGGAAGCCATGTCGGTATCGCGGATGCGACTCTCTGCGGCAGCGAGGTTTTCGCTCGCGATGGCAACACCCTGCTGTGCGATCTCAAATCGATTCTGATACGCACCAAGATCTGTCCGCTGGCGGTTGACCACCCG
>SKVA01000505.1 GCA_007129695.1 Spirochaetaceae bacterium
CACCGGCCCGGTCATCGCCGGAAACCTGGGTGGGTCACGGCGCATGGACTTCACCGAGATCGGGGACACCGTGAATGTCGCCGCGCGGCTCGAAGGTGTGGCCGGGCCCGGCGAGGTCATCATCTCCGCCGATACCCGCGAACAGATCGGCGATCTGTTCGTGCTGGAGAAGCGCTCACCGGCGAGGGTCAAGGGAAAGAATAAACCGATCGAGATCTTCAACGTGACCGGCCTGAAGTCGGCATAGGGGGGGGAGTATGGAACCGCTACTCGACATGTACGCACGCTGGCCGCTGGTCGTCCTTGCGATCGCCGCCATCGTGACACTCGCCGTTGTAGTCGCCGTGGCAGCCGCATTCCTCCGCCGTCGGCGCTTCATCCGCGCTTTGACCGCTCACGCGTTGACGCCCGGGGCGTCGGGGCTGCCCGAAGGCGTGACCGAGGCAGATGTGCTACGGCGATCACCACTGCTGGCCAGGCTCGCCCGCCGGACGGATGCGCCGATCGTCTCAATCCTGGGGGTCGACCGTCTCTGGAGCGCCCGACTCCAGGCAAAAGAGCGTGCCGCCGACTTCCACCGCGTGATCGAGTTTGGCGCCGACCGCGGGCTGTTTTCGTGCTTCCTGGTCGCGCTCCGTAACAAGAGACGCGCGAAGGAGCTTCGCGCGTACCTGGCAGAGCACTCCGACTTCCTGGTGCTCAGGAAGCTGTCGATGTCGGGGCGCGGCGAAAGTTTCAGCGGCCGGTCCGCGCGCGACTTCTTCGCCGAACGCTTGGACGAGATACGCGAGCTTGCGGGTGACCCCGAATGGCCGGGCCGCTATTTCGCGGTGAAGATCCTGGTCCACGACGACGACGAGCGCAGCGATCGCGCTGTCACCGAGGCGTTCGACGACCCGCACGCGCTCGTCAGACGCACGGTCGCCGAAGAAGCCGTACCGCGCGATTCGCACGCGTTCTACGAGCGCCTGCGCACGCTCTACCTTGACGATCCGGTCTACGAGGTACGCGCGGCGGCGATCGGCCGCATCCGGTCCGACTTTGGTGAGTTCCACACGATAGACGTCTCATCGCTCGACCCCGAGCAGGCATTGCATGCGGTTCAGCTGTTTGCCGAGAGTAGTGAAGACGACCAGAACGCCGCGATCGGCCTCCTGTCCGGCAAGAGTGTCGAGCAGCGACTCGTGGCCGCTCGTTTCCTGGTTCGAGCACGAGTGCTACACGGCATGCTCGCGCGTGCCGACTTCGGCGATCGCGCCGACATGGAGCGCACTCGTGATCTGCTTGGCAACGCGATGTCGGTCAACGTAACCGGGTTTCTCAGCGTCCTGTCCGAAAACCCGTCCCCGGCTACTCTGATGATAGGCGCGCAACTCCTGCGCGAGCACGGCGACCCGTCGTTGATCCGCGAGCTTGCCGAGCGGGTTCTGCGGATCCAGGAGCGCGTGATCCCGGGGTTCACCGATCTCTATGCGGCCACCGTACAGTGCATTTCATCGCGCGGTGATGAAGCGACGCTCAATATGCTCTCGCGCGAAATCCCACGAAGAGTCGCGTCGCCCGATCTTCTGGAAATCGCGCTCGAAGCGGTTCCGTCGGGTCGCGACCTGGTGTTCCGCGACGCGCTCTACGCTGCACTCATCGATCCCGCCTTCCCTGCACGCGACGCGCTACGCCGTGCGCTTCTCCGGCTCGATCCTCCCGATACTCTGAGCCGCTGCCTTGACATCGTCGCATCGAATCGCGGTCGCTATCCGCACAGAGTCAGAATCGACGCGCTGAAAGTACTCGGCGAGCTCAAACTCGCGTACGCGCTGCAGGACGTCCTGGAGAACCTTTCGATCCTGCCCGCCGACGAGGCGCGCGAGTTCGCGCGTGATCTCTCGCAGTACAGCGAGAAGGACCTCGAGCGCAAGGTTCGATACCTTCTGGACGGTGTAGACGGCGCGGTCCGCGCGGCGATCATCGCCGCGCTTCCGAGCACGGGCAAGAAGACGTTTCTCCCACAGATCAAGTCCGCGCTGCGCGACGCCGACCCCGACGTACGAATCGCGGCGACTTGGGCACTGGTAGACTACGAAGAGACGCGTGCGCTCGGCCAGGCGGTCGACATGCTGCGCGACCCGGTTGAGCGGGTACGCACGAGCGTTGCTCGTGCACTGTCGGCCGGTGGCGGACCAAGCGTGCTGAAGTCGCTCGCTGCAACGCTCGAAGATCCAAGCGAAGTCGATTCGGTCAAGCTCGCCGTCATCGATGGACTTGGTGCCGCGCGCTCGGCCGATGCAGTCGATGCGCTCGTCGCGGTCATCGAGCGTGGCGATGAGTTGCGCGACGCAACGATCGCGGCGCTCGGCACCAAGCGCGACAAGACGTCGATTGCCAGGCTCATCGAACGGTTCAAGGACGCCGCTCCCGACGTCCGCAGCGCGATCGCCGATGCATTCACCGCGATGGGCACGGACGCCGAACCGAGTATCCGGGAGGTTCTCGAGGAGGGAATCGAAAGCTTGAAGCCATTCCTGGTGGAGATTCTTGAGAGCACCGGCTACGTCGACTCACGAATCCGCCGGCTCAAGCATCGCGACCCGACCATCCGCAGAGAGGCCGCTAGCTTTCTGTCGCTCGTGGGTAGTCCTGCGGCGTTCCGCGGTATCGTTCTTGCGGCTCGCGACCCTGACGCCGACGTTCGCGTAGAGGTGACCAAGGCACTCGAAGCGCTCGCCAGCGGAGAAGGAACCGATCTGCTGCACGATCTCGAGCAGGACCCTGATCGCCGTATTCGCAAGTACACCCACTGGGCGCTCGAGCGCGTGCGCGCCAAGTCGCTCTGATTCGCAGCCGGGCCGCCGGTCGGTCGTACCCGAGTCGGCTACGCGCGCGACGCGTGCCCTGACGGGATCGTCGGGATCAATGCCGAGCAGTTCGTGACGTATGTCGAGCACATCGCCGACCGTCGACTGGAGCGAGTCGGTCTGCCGCCGCAGTATCACGTTGACAATCCATTCCCGTGGATGAGCCAGGCGACCGACCTTTCGAAGGAGAAGAACTTCTTTGAAACGCGAGTCACCGAGTATCGGACCGGCAGCCTGAGCTGGGACGACTGAAAGGCTGCCGCAACCACACCGCGGCGGTATATTCAATCTATGTCGGATCCGCTCATCCCGCCCGATGGACCTCCCGACGGCACGACTGACGTCAAGGAACGGACCAAGACCAAGGTCAAACCGCCCCCGATGTATCGGGTCGTCCTTGTGAACGACGACTTTACACCACGCGAGTTTGTCGTCTACCTTCTGGTGTCCATCTTTCAGAAGAACCGGGAGGAAGCCGGCCGGATCATGCTCACCGCCCATCAGGGCGGTAAGTCGGTGGTCGGGGTCTACACGTACGATGTCGCAACGTCTCGAGTCGACAAGGCACGCAAACAGGCGCTCGAGGCGGGATTCCCGCTTGCTCTCTATACCGAAGAAGCGTGATCCTCCCGGCGGGTACCCGGCGCGAACACGACTGTGGGCGCTGGTCGGCATCCTGCTCGTCGCGGTGACGCTGCCGCCGATCGCGACGGCGGACACGAACCCTCGCAACATTGCACTGCTGATCGACGCCAGTCGCAGCATGTCGATCGGCTACCATCCGGATCGGACCGGTCGCTCCCGGTTCGAGGTCCTGGTCGATCGGCTGGAGTCGATGCTTGCCCAGGCGTCTGACGGCATGGCAGTCGCGGTCCTGGTCGCCAATCGCGGCGCGTCGGTTCGCGTGCTCGCACCTGTGACAACCGCTGAAGACGCGATCGCAGTCGTGCGCACCGTCGCGCTGTGGGGTAGAACGGACCTGCCGGCGATGATCGGCGCAGCAACCGAGATCGGCGCCGGAGTCTTCGCGGGAAGGGACTTCGATCTGATCGTCGTGACCGACGGTGAAGATAGTTCGATGCTTATCGATGGCGCGCCGTTTGTCCCACCGTCGTCAATCGCCCTGCGCGTGATCCTGCCGTCGCACGTCACGCCGGCTTCGCTGCCTTTTCGCGCGGCGCTCGCATCGGGAGCACGACGCGCGGCCGAACCCGGAGAGCCGGATGGTCAGGAACCCGCACCCGCGAGTCGCGCGCTCACGGATCGTCACGCGAGCGTGATTCGCGCCTGGAGCGTTTTCGCCGCGATCGTCTGGCCGCTTGCGGCGATCGTGGCTCTGCTAGGATACCTGAGGCTTCTCGCGCGCCACAGACGTCGGGTTGCGGCCGTGCGTGCGCACAACGGCCGACCACCTACGGTCACGCTGATCCGCCGGCGCGGGATGGAAA
This sequence comes from Spirochaetaceae bacterium, assembly GCA_007129695.1. Classification (GTDB taxonomy): domain Bacteria; phylum Spirochaetota; class Spirochaetia; order DSM-27196; family SLST01; genus SLST01. The sequence continues at coordinate 4,301 of SKVA01000505.1, forward strand.
CCACGACCGTCGTCGCTGCTACCTACCCGTTGACGCTCGGCGATGATCCCGGCGGTGCGTCGAAAGCGGCTTCGGTGACGTTGACCGCGACCGACGCAGGGGTGCGAATGACCGCATCCGGCCCGATCCTGCTCAACGGCGTCGCGGTCAACGACCGTATTCTAGGCGAAGGAGACCTGCTGCGCTGCGGCGCGACGCGCTACCGCGTCGACCGGATCGAGTCGCCAAAACGAGTGCGCGAACCCCGTCCCACCCACCGACGCGCGATCATCCCGGCGGTCGCGGCACTCGCTATGTCGGTGGTTGCGATTCTGGCCGCCGTCTTCGCCGATCGAGTCGAACCGCAGACTCCGACGATCGTCGAGCTTCCACCATCCGAACCGACGCAATACGCGCCTGCAGATACCCGTCCGCCGATTACTCCGCTCGGTTCACCGGTAATGGTTGAGCCCGCACAGAGGTTGCCCGATATCAGGCTCGACTACCTCGCCTTTCACGCGCACCCCGACGACGAAGCACTCGACTTTGGCGCGCTTGTTGCGGCGCTATCGCTTCACGGAAAGACCGGCGCGTACGTCGTGTTCACCGACGGAGAGAGCGGACTCGACCAGTACCCACATCGGCAGACCGACGGTATCTACCCCACCGCACGGCTGTCGGGCCGCGCGCTTGCCTCCGTTCGTACCGACGAGTTACGCCGGGCGTCGGCGTGGATGGGGTTCGGCCACGTGGTACGGCTGGGTCTGTCCAACCGGCCCTACGGATCGTGGCTGGACGTTGTACCTCCCGAGTGGGTCATCCGAGAGTGGAGCGCGAAGCGAGACATCGTCGCATCGGTCGCCGATCTGATTCTCCACTTCCAGCCGCGCGTCGTACTCAGCCCCAACGGTCCGTCCGGTGCCCGCGAACACTTCGAGCACGAGGCAGTGGGCATCATCGTCGATCGGGCGCTACGGAGGCTCGACGCGCAGGGGCAGTCACCTGTCGTGTTGCACCTCAGATCGGTCGATCCGCTCCAGACCGACGCGTACCCGCGCCGGATCACGATGGACGCCTGGGCACCGGTGTCTGGCTCGATCCCGCGGCTACACCAGCTACGAGCGCTTGCCGAGCACCAGACGCAGTACGACGCAACCGTAGACGGAGTCGAAACCCGCATGGCGCTTGCCCACGAGTACTGGTTCGTACCCGATCATCCCGACCAGACCGACCCGCTCGAACTCGCGCTCGCAGCGATTGACCGTTGACTCCAGGTATGCGTGGATCGCTCGGTTGACCCGCCTCTGGCGGCGCACTACCCTTTGCCGTAAGGAGCTACCGTGCCTACCGAAGACGCCATCAGGACTGCGCTTGCACAGATCATCGATCCCGATCTGAATCAGGACATAATCTCGCTCGGTTTCCTCAAGACGTGCGATATCCGCGACGGCCATGTTGCAGTCGAACTCGAACTCACAACGCCCGCGTGCCCTGTCCGGGACATGTTTCGCGATCGTGCGCAGGAACTCATATCGTCCTTGCCCGGAGTCGCATCGGTACAGGTACGCCTGTCGAGCCGCAAGGTGGAACGGTCGCTGCGCGCTGAACACAGCGGCCTTGACGCCGTCGACGCGCTGATCGCAGTTGCCTCGGGCAAGGGAGGCGTCGGGAAGTCGACGATCGCCGCGTCTCTTGCGCTCGAGCTCTCACGCGAGGGGCATCGGGTGGGCCTTCTGGACATGGATATCTTTGGCCCGTCGATCCCGACTCTGTTCGAGCATCACGAGCAGGGGCTCGAAGGAAACGCGAGCAACCAGGTCCTGCCGATGGATTTTGGGGGCCTGAAGGTGATGTCGTTCGGTTTCTGGCTTGGCGACACGCCTGCGATCATGCGTGGGCCGATGGTCACCAACTACGTGCAGCAGTTCCTGCACCAGGTCGCGTGGGGTGAGCTCGATTACCTGTTCCTCGATCTGCCCCCCGGCACCGGCGATGTGCAGATAACGATCACTCAGAGCGCGCAAATCGACGGCGCGCTCATCGTCACCACGCCTCACGTGCTGTCGGCGGCCGACGTCGGCAAGGCGATCCGGATGTTCGACAAGGTCAACGTACCGGTACTCGGCGTCATCGAAAACATGAGCTACTTTGTCGCCCCCGACACGGGAAGCCAGTACCCAATCTTCGGAGAAGGCGCCGGGCAGCGAATCGCGGAGCGCTATGGCGTTCCGGTTCTTGCGCAGATTCCGATATCCGCGCCGCACTTCGGCGGGCCGACGCTCAGGAACGAACGATCATCGCACGTGGCGTCGGCCGTTGATGCCGCGGTCCGGCAGCTCGGACGCAGCAGGGCCGGGATGATGCACCCGGAGATCCTGAGCGACGCGAACGCGGTCACGCTCCAATGGCCCGACGGCACGATCGACCGGGTTGCCAACACAGATCTGCGCGCGGCGTGCGGGTGCGCGATGTGCGTCGACGAGTTCACCGGCGAGCCGAAGCTCGATCCTTCTACGATTCCTTCCGACATCAAGCCAAACGCGCTCGATCGCGTCGGGAACTACGCGGTAAGCGTCGACTGGAGTGACGGCCACACGACGGGGTTCTTCCCGTACGACCGCATCAGGGAACTCGCCGGGCGCGCGTAGTCGCTTCACCGCGGCAGTCGCGTCATAGCGACAGTCACCCCACACCGGGAGACGCTACGTCGTCGATCTCTATGTCAAGAGAGAAGACCGAATACCGGTCAAGGTACTCCATCGCCGGGTCGGCAAGATCGCCGAGCCGGCTGCGATACTCCTGAAGGAGCCGGTAGTGCAACGCGCTCATCACGACGCGCGACACTCGAATACCGCCGTCACGCGCCGCGCGCACCTGCCGGTAGATATCGGCTATGATCGCTTCGGCACGCGGTGGCTCCTGATCGGCAATGCCGTCGTCCTTGTCGGGCTGGGAATCGACAGGGTCGCTCACGCAGGCTCTCCGGAGCTTCAACCGCACTCCCACCGAGCTCGGCGGGAGTGCGCAAAGAGAGGATTACTGAAACAGAGCGAGGAGGTTGAACCGCTGGAAGACGCTGACACCGATCAGCGAAATAACAGCCATGATCTTGATGAGAATGTCGAGCGACGGGCCGACCGTGTCCTTGAGCGGATCACCGACCGTATCACCGACAACGCCGGCAGCGTGCGCGTCGGAACCCTTCCCTCCGTGGTGCCCGTGTTCGATGTACTTCTTCGCGTTATCCCACGCGCCACCCGCGTTCGCGGTGAACAGCGCGAGCATGATCGCCGACAAAGTCGTCCCGATCAGAAGACCACCGACGAAGTGAGGCCCGAAGATGAAACCGCTGACGAGCGGAGTCAGGACCGCGATCGCCGCGGGGCCCTTCATCTCCTTGATGGCGCCTGCCGATGAGATCTCGATGCACAACCGGTAGTCGGGCTTCGACTCCCCGGTCAGGATCCCGGGATCAGCCTGGAACTGCCGCCGCACCTCGTCGACCATCTTCCGGGCCGCCTTTGCGACCGCCTCGACCAGGATGCCCGAAAACAGGTACGGGAGCGCCGCGCCGATCAGTCCACCCGCGAGCGTCATCGGGTTGATCATGTCGAGTACGAGCGTGTAGAGACCTTCGACGTTCTCGGGTCCCGCCTGCGAGTAGAGATACGATGCGAACAGCGACAGCGCGGCGAGCGCGGCCGACCCGATCGCAAACCCCTTACCGATCGCGGCAGTCGTGTTCCCGACCGAGTCGAGCTCGTCGGTGATTTCGCGAACGTGCGGATCGAGCTTCGACATCTCGCTGATTCCACCCGCGTTGTCGGCGATCGGTCCGTAGGTGTCGACCGATACGGTCGCGACCACGAAGCTGAGCATACCGATCGCGGCCATCGCGACTCCGTAGAGACCGGCAACCGCGTTCGCTCCCATAACCGCGATGGCGAGCATGATGATCGGGAAGAAGGTCGATTTCATGCCGATCGCGAGCCCCTGCGTGATCGTCAGCGCAGTTCCCTGACGGCTTGCAGCGGCGATGCCCTGCGTCGGCTTGTAGTCGTAGCTGGTGAAGTACTCGGCGAGCTGGCCGATGATTATCCCGCTCACGATACCAAGGACCGCGGCAATCCACGGCGACAGCGGGCCCGCGTTGAACCCGAGGACAGGCGTGAAGGTTTCACCGCTGAACGTGAGCCAGGTCAATACGCCGGTTCCGATGAGCGTGAGTCCCGCGCTCAGCCAGGTAGAAACATTGAGCTCGCGGTGTGGCTTGTCCGACGCCTTCTTCAGCAGCAGCGCAAGGATACCGACCATCGACGCGATCACGCCGATGCCGGCGAAGACCAGCGGGAAGGTGATGAGCTTCGTGATGAGCGAACTGCTCATCGGATCTGGAGACTGGCTCGTCGTGTAGAACATGTACGCGGCAAGGACGACGCTGGAGATGATCGATCCGACGTAGCTCTCCAGGAGGTCGGCGCCCAGACCGGCGACGTCACCGACGTTGTCGCCGACGTTGTCTGCGATCGTCGCGGGGTTGCGCGGGTCGTCTTCCGGGATATGCGCCTCGGTCTTACCGACCAGGTCGGCGCCCATGTCCGCGGCCTTCGTGTAGATACCGCCGCCGACGCGGTCAAACATCGCGACGAGCGAACAGCCGAGCGCGTACCCCGACACGGTCATTGTGAACGGGATGAAGTTGATCCCGATCCAGTTCACAACGATGATCAGATTCGGAACGTCGGTCTGGCCGAGCAGTCTGCCGAACACGAAGTAGATGATCGCAAGCCCCATCAGCGCGAAACCGCCGACCGAGAGTCCCATGACGCTTCCGCCCCGGAAGGCGACCTGGAGCGTCTTTCCAAGGCTGCCGGTCTCGCGTGCGCGGTTGGACACCCGCACGTTGGCGATCGTCGCGATCTTCATGCCGACCCAGCCGGCAGACCCGCTCATCACCGCGCCCAGAATGAACGCAACGCCGGTGTACCACGACACGACGACACCGAGCACCACCGCGATTATCACCGATATCCCGAGGATAATCTTGTACTCGTGCGTGATGAACGCGTCGGCACCGTCCTGGATCGCTGCGGCGATCTCGCGCATCAGGTCGGTACCCGTATCGAGCTTCTTGACGCCGTAGAAGTTCACGGCGGCAAAGCTCAACGCGCCGACCACAGCTACAACCAAAAATCCTAACATATGGGCTTCCCTTAAGATGGTTTTGTTTGGCGAACAGCCTCGAGCGGGGATACTATCATAAAATCGATTTAGATCAAACACCCCCGCAGAGGAATCAATGGAAGGCTATTCGAACGTAGACTGGCCCGGTTTCGTCCCATCCGAGCACGCGGTGCTGCTGTTCACCCGAACCGGTGACCGGCTCCTGCTGATCCACAAAAAACGAGGGCTCGGGGCGGGCAAGATCAGCGCGCCGGGAGGCCGGATCGAACCGGGCGAACGAGCGATGGACGCCGCGATCCGCGAGACGACCGAGGAACTCGGCATCACGCCGCACGACCCGCACGAATGCGCGCTCCTTGACTTCGCATTCCGCGACGGGTTCACGCTGCGCGTCACGGTCTTCGTCGCCGAATCGTTTTCCGGAACCCCGCGCGAAACCGACGAAGCGATCCCGCTCTGGACCCGCGAAGACGACATCCCGTACGATCGGATGTGGGAAGACGACCGGGAATGGCTGCCGCTGGTGCTCTCCGGCCGCTACGTTCGCGGGCGGTTCGAGTTCGACGGCGATGCGATGGTGTCTTCGGCGATAGACGTTCGGTAGCTCAGCCGCCGCCAGCGACCGCGAATGAGACCGCTGAGTCCGACGACCGCTTGCTCGCGTACATCGCACCGTCGGCGGCGCTCAGCAGTGCGTCGCAGTCTTCGCCGTGCAGCGGAAAGAGGCTCGCGCCGATACTGACGCTCAGCTCATGCGTGTTCGCCTCGACGACGAACGGACGGCACACCGCGTGGCGGATCTTCTCTGCGACCTGCACGAGCGCCTCCGGCCCGGCAACGTTACGCACAACAAGCACAAACTCATCCCCACCGAGCCTGGCCACGCTGTCCGACTCGCGAACGACCGATCTCAACCGAGCCGCGATTTCAACGAGGACTTCGTCGCCCTTTCGGTGCCCGTAGGTATCGTTGATCGGCTTGAACTGGTCCAGATCAAGGTAGAGCACCCCGAAACACTCGCCGTTGCGCCTCGCAAGCGGTATGTGCCCCTCGATCAGCTCGACGAGAAGACGTCGGTTCGGCAATCCGGTCAGGTTGTCGTGGTTCGCCATGTGGTTGATCTGCCGGTACGCCTGCTCGAGCTCCTGCTTGTCCGACTGCAGCTGATCGTTGAGCCGTCGAATGGTCTCCATCTTCCGCGAGTTGTCGACGGCGATGGCCAGGTACGGCGCGAGCATTCGAAGCAAGTCGACGTGATCGTCGGAATAGGCGGCTTTCCGGTAGCTCTGCACGGTGACCACGCCTTCGATCCGGTCCTCGTAGAGGAGCGGCGTGTAGACGATCGACAGCGAGTCTGCGGCGGAAAAGGGGCGATGCTTGGTGATGTACGCCTCGTACTCGTGCTTTGAGTCGTTGAGCACGATCTCCTTCCGGTTGCGCACGGTCCAGCTGCCAAAACTCGCGTCGCTGTCGACCGACACCGAAAACGGCGTGATCCGCTGGTTCTGCTCGATCACATACGAGTAGTCGAGCACGCGCCGCTCATCGTCGTAGAGCGCTACCCCGAACACGTCGGCGCTCATGATCTCGTTCAGCGCGCGGTAGAGCCTCTGAGCGATCTCGCCCATCTCGAGCGTCGCGGTTACCTCACGACCGATCGCGTAGATCAGCTGCAGCATGCTGTTCTCCGCCGCAAGCCGGTCGAACCTGCTCTGAAGCTCCTCATTTCGGGCCCTCGCGAGCACCGTCTCCACGCGACTCTGCTCAAGCTGATGGTAGTGGCGCAGCGTTGCAACCCGTCGCGCCCCCGTATCAGCCGCGTGCGCCTGATGAGCGCTCGACAGGCTGCGGTAGATCCTGATGGTCGCCGCCTGATCTCCTGTCGACTCAAACTCCGCGGCGAGCGCTTCAAGCGGCTCGACGATCATGCGCCACCACTCGGGTGTCGTCGCGTCGGCGAGCGCGTCCATCAGATAGCGCTCGGCATCGGCGAGGCGGCCGATCGCGCGGCATTTCGATCCGAGTCGACCAAGAGCACGCACGAGTCCCTCACGATGCCCGGTCTCGCTGCAGATCTGTACGCTCTGCCGATAGAGCTCGATCGCCTCATCGAAGACGTCGGTCGCGTCACCAAGGAAACACAACGCGTTCGACTCGGCAATGCGGTCGCCGCACGCCCGTGTACGCTCGATTCCGTCCACAAGGAGATCGCGCGCGTCGGCAACGCATCCCTGCATCAGCGCGACCACGCCGCGGTTCACGGTCACCGTGGCGATAACCTGCGCTTCGTCGAGCTCTTCCGCGAGCGCACGCGCCTGTTCGAGTAGCTCCTGCGCGCTATCGAGATCACCGGTCTCGCACGCGAGCTCGCCCAGGTTGTTGAGCGCCGCAAGCCTGCGGTGCGCTTCATTCGACTCGTCGGCGAGTCGCAACGACTCCCGGTAGTACGCGCGCGCCTGTTCGCGCTCTCCGATCCGATGTGACACCACTCCGAGCGCGTTGAGCGTCTGGATCTGTCCGATCTGGTCGTGGATGCTGTCGAAGGTAGCGCGCGCCTCGTAGATCCTGGTCAGCGCGTCGTCGTAGGAGCCGAGATAGACGTGCGCCCAGCCGCAGTTCAGGTGCGCGACCGCCCGTCCGTACGAGTACCGAAGCGTCTGAGCCTCATCGACCGCGTGCTCGGCGAGCGCGAGCGCCTCCCGGGGATCCGTTGGAGCGAGGACCCACGATCGGCTGTTCAGTTCGTCGATGGCCTGCCAGGTACGCGTCGACATCCGGATTCCGCGATGAGTATAGGACCAAAACCGGTTCAGCTACAACCTGCGGGATGCTGTACCTTTCCCCCAGTTTCAGTACAATCGGCGTAACACTTTCTTCCGGCCGCTGCGTTACATGTGCAGGAGGGCGGAATGCGTAACAGGAACGGCCGGTGGCAATCGACGTCGAAGCCTATTACCGAACGTATGGCCCTATGGTCCTGCGGCGGTGCAGGTACATGCTCAGAAACGAGGACGCTGCGCTCGACGCGATGCAGGACGTCTTCGTCGAGGTGCTGCGCCGGGAGCATGACCTGGTCCACAGCGCTCCATCGAGTCTCCTGTACACGATCGCGACGAACGTCTGTCTCAACCGGCTGCGCCGTTCAACCCGCCGGCCCGAAACGCACGATGACGAGATTCTCCAGACAATCGCTGGGAACCTCGGGTTCGAGGATGAGACGCTGGTCAACCACTTCCTCGAGCGCGTGTTCTCGCGCGAACCGGAAAGTACCAGAGCCATCGCGACGCTGCATTACGTCGATGGCCTCACTCTCGAAGAGACCGCGGCTCAGGTCGGCTTGTCGGTCAGCGGTATCAGAAAGCGCCTGCGCGCACTGCGACGGCGTGCGAGCGGACTCCGTGACCTGTAGGGAGCTCATCCATGGCTAGAGACCGGTATCCGACGATCGTCTACGAGCAGTACGTGCTCGGAGAGCTGCCCGCCGACGTGGCACGCGAGCTGGAAACTTCGGAAGGGTTCTCACAGCGAATAGCCGAGATCCACCGCAGTAACCGCGAGATCCTTGAAACCTACCCCCCCGAGAGTTTTGCCGTGAGGATCCGCAACCAGTCTGACGCTCTTGCAGCGCAGGAGCGCGGCTTGTCGCGCGGATCTGCCGACCCGGCGCGTCGACCGATCCGCTGGCCTCGGTTGGCGCTGCTCGCGCTTCCAGGCGCCGCTGTGGTGGCGTTTGCGGTGATGACCGCGATCGGCACGTTTGGCCCGGCATCGGTCCCCGGCTTCGATCC